>DIDF01000091.1 GCA_002418005.1 Lactobacillaceae bacterium UBA5807 | reverse complement strand
ATTAAACTTGTAATTTGCCCATTAAAGAAAAATTTAATTGATTAGCCCGATTATTCGACTTGCCTTGTCCTCTGCTATCGACTACAAACAACTGAAAGTGCTGAGAAAATTCTGGAATTTGCTTAGAAAAGTATTTGCCATTCTCCCCATTACCATGGAGCAAAAATAACGGAAATCCTTGACCAAAAATTTCGTAATAAATCCGCGTTCCATCAGCCATCCTAGCAAATTTTCTTTGCACTTTCATAACTTCACTTCCATTTAATATTTAAATACAAAAAGACTACCAAACAAATGGTAGTCTTTTCAACAATTTTTAGTAATAATTAACCGATTTTTCTTTCGAATTTTTTGAAGTGGAAAAGCTTATCAATCCGCTTGTCGTATTCTTCAGGAATAGTGACATCCAAAGCCTTTAAATTATTTTGCAGCTGCTGGGGTTTACTTGCTCCAGTAATGACACTTGAAATTCGTGGATCACGTAAATCCCAAGCCAATGAGAATGTTGCCAAATCAGTACCTAATTCATCGGCCATCTTAATTAATTCTTCAACCTTATCCAGGTTCTCATCAGTTAACAAAGATTTGATTTGCCCCTGATAAGTAGCTCTAGATCCAGCAGGGATTGGCTGACCTTTTCGATACTTTCCGGTCAGAAGTCCTTGAGACAATGGTGAAAATGGCACAATTCCTAACCCTAACTTACCGCAAACGTCCATCAGTTCATTTTCAATATAACGATCAAACATGTTGTATTGAGGCTGAACCACTGCCATTGGATGAAGGCCAAGTTTTTGAATAACCAGCTGAGCTTCCAAAATCTGAACTGGTCGCCATTCACTAACACCGTAATAGAGGATCTTGCCTTGATCGACCAAATCACTTAATGCAGTTAGCGTTTCTTCAAGGGGAGTATTTGGATCAAATCGGTGACAGAAATATAGATCCAAGTAATCGGTCTGCATATTTTTGAGTGATTGATCGATAGATTCCATAATGTGTTTTCTGGAAAGTCCTTGATCATTCACACCTTTGCCGGTTGGAAAGAATACTTTACTGGAGAGAACCAATTCTTTTCTTGGGAATTTTTTCATTTCCTTGCCAAGAAACCTTTCAGCTGCCCCGCCACTATAAGCATCAGCACAGTCAAAAAAGTTAACTCCATTTTCATAAGCCAGCTGAATACTTTGTGCGGCTAAATCCTGTTTTGATTGATCTGAGACATCGGTCATCCAACTGCCAAGGGCAATTTCACTAACCCTAATTCCCTGTTTGCCCAAACGACGATATTTCATCAAATTTCACCTTCAACTTTCTGATTAGAAAAAGCTTTTTTTATTGCCTCATATTCGCTTCCGGTAACTCGCAAGATTGTCCCATGGCGCTTCTTTAATTTCCCAAAATTAAAATTAGTGGGAACCTGCCACTTATTCGGATCATTACTGGTGACATCACTAGCCAAAACCGGCAGATAGCCGGTTCTTTGAGAATGACGATCCACGTACAGACACCAGCGGCCATCTGGAAGTTGGGCAAATTCTGGACCCTCGACTGAGTCACCAACAACGCCAACATTAAGATCTTGGAGGGTGGCAAATTTTGTCCATTTACCATTTAAATCAGAAGCTTTTTCTAATCTAAGTGTACCATCTCGAGAAGCTCTGACGTAGGTGCCTTTGTCATTAATGATTGTTGTATCGATAACATCTAATTTGTCGTTATCATTATCAATAAATACTTTAGGTTTTCCAAAGTTCACAAAATCACTGGTATAACTACTTAAAATTCTCATTTTATGAGTTGGTCGATCACTTGGAGAAGCCCAATAAACAAGATATTTGCCCACTTTAGCATCATAAATTGATTCTGGAGCCCAAACACAACCAACTGAATCGCCAACCATTTTTACCAGTCTGGGATTTGACCAATTGATTAGATCTTTAGAATCCCAAATCAGCATTGAACGACTCCCGGTAACTGTCGCGTTGGTGTGACTCCAACCGCCTCGATGAAAAATCGAAAGGTCAGTGGCCATCAACACAAATCCTTGATTATTTTCTTTTCTAAGGATAAAGGGATCACGAATCCCTTTTTCACCAATGTTAGAAGTTAAAAATGGTTGATCATTGTTATAATCTTGCCAATTTAAACCATCACGACTGAGAGAAAGATATAGCTGTTCAGCTGAAGCACTGTCTTCGGTGCCGGTGAAGTAAACAAATAAATATCCGCCATTAAATTCTTTAATCAATGTATCTCTCCTTTAAAAAAGTGAAGTCACAAATAATTGCTTGATGACTTCACTTTAATTTATTTAATTCTCGGACTTATCAAAACAGAAACTGAATACGCCGGAATTTCGATTGATGTTCCTGAAATTTTTCCAGAAACTTGATTTAGTTTGTTTTTGCCATCAAATTTATTTTCCGCATTTGGATCAGCACTCAAGGTAATAAGCTTGGAATTTTGAAATGGAGCAGCCACTTGAATACTCTCAGATTTGGAAGTCACGTTAGCAACTTTTAGATAATACTGTTTAGTTTTGTCGTCAAAGGTGACATCACTATAGATTGGCTCAACAATCCCTTCAGCACTATTAGCATCGTTCATTACTTTTCCGTCAATGCTTGCAACGATATGACGATTTGAAGCCTTCAGTTCGAAATGATAAGTTTGGTCTTTGTTCATTGTCCAAAGCGTTTCATTCCAGTCACTTTCCGATTCATCGGAAAGGTGTTGACGGATGATTGAATCCTGGTTAGCCCAACCACCGAGAACCCATTCATAATATTTCCCGGAATCAGAAGTGGAATTGCCAAAACGAAAAGCAAATCCTTTGTCATCACGCCCACCGACTTTAATCGCATCAAAGCTTAATACATAATCATCACTTTCGGTGCTACCAATCACCTTAGGCCCACTTTGATTAAAATTACCATCGGCAAACTTAGTAATTTTTCCAGTATTTTTTTCTTTTAAAGTTAAATTACGATACTTAATATCTGGTAAATCATCAGGAAATCCGATATCAAATCCAAAAGATCCTTTGATTGGCCCACGATCAACAGCCTTCCCTGTAGGTAATCCTTTGAGTTGATATTCAACACTTCTGGTTCCTTGATAATCCATAAATAGCTTCTGAACATAATAATTCATGCTTGGATAAACTGATTTTTGATCATAATAAATCAAATCAGGCTTCCAATTAATATCATTGATATTGGCAAACAAGGGCGCATAACAGGCTAATGCAACTTTATTGGCATTGCGTTCCAAGCCAAGCATATAACTAGCCTCAACTACAGCGTTGTACCACTTATTTCCCTTAGTTGCGTATTCACCAAGAAAGACCTTTGGGCCATTTGGATCATATGAATCATAACGATGCTGATTGGCTAAAAACCAATCAGTGGACATGTAATAGTGTTCATCAACTATATCAGCTTGATTTTCTTTAGCTGATTTCCATCCCCGGTTAAATTCAGCTCCACTAGGAAATGGTCCCGCTGTGCCGATTATTTTTATTTCAGGATATTTATCCCTAATTGCTTTTTGAAAATGTGGGTAGCGGTCAAAGAAGGCTTGGCCAACTTCTTCATTACCAATCGCAATATATTTAAGATTAAATGGCTTGGGGTGACCTAATTCAGATCTCCGTTTTCCCCATTTGGTATCAGTAGAACCATTAGCAAACTCAATGAGGTCTAAAGCATCATCGATCCATTCACCTAATTCACTCATTGGTGCGGCTTCAAAGCTATGGGGATCATAACCGCCCGGCAAAACCGGCAATGGTTCAGCTCCAAGATCTTCACTTAGCTGAAATAGTTCATAATATCCTAAACCTAAAGTCTGATTGTAATTCCATTTTTTTCGTCGAGTTGGTCTTGATTCAACTGGACCGAGAGAATTTTTCCAGCGATACATTGAGTCACGATCATCAGCGTTTAAAGAGCCATCATGAATTAAACATCCGCCGGGGAACCGCAAAAACTTTGGGTGCATTGCTTTGAGAGTTTCCCCAATATCGCGACGAACATAATTTTTGCGATGATTAAAAGTGTCCTTCGGAAACAGGGAAACCATATCTAGTAATAATTTAGCACCATTTGGGAATTCAATATTTAAATTTCCTTCTTCAGTGTCTTCAAAGCTTTCAAAACTTGCTTCATATTTTAACCATTGACGGCTTTCAACTGAGATAGTTTGAATATCAGATAGGACATTTCCTGATTTATCTCCTAACCAAACTTTGATATCTATTGGCTCGATAAGTGGCTTAATAAAGAATGAAAAATCATATTTGGCAAACTTTTGAAAGGCCATACCTTTATAAAAGCCAGTGTTAGTAATTTTTGCTTGAGCAGGCGCATCGACTTTCAAGTAGTGGCGATTATTAGTATTAAGACAATCTTCATCTGAAACTTGGAAAAATGATGGTTCACTAAATTCCCAGCCATAGGTTGGCGAATAGGTTGGATTATCGATTTTTTCAAATTCAAAAGAACGATTTTGAACAAGTTCAGAATAAAGCCCACCATCTGCGGCGTGGTTTAAATCCTCAAAGAAAATTCCAAAAAGGTCATTTAATCGAGTTTCAGTTTTTTTGCCAATGGATAATGTGGTCATAAGTAATTCCTCCTAACAGCCCTTTAATCGTTATTAATTTTAAGCATCACCTTTAGCAGCATCCTCATTAGAATCAGCTTCAGGATCATCTGAAGTTAAACTAGCGGATTCAACGTCGCTGCTTTCACTATTATCAGCTTTTTCCTTAACAGTCCGTTTAGTCCATTCTTCTTCTGATTCACCCTTTTCAAGCATAAAGAATCCCCAAACAAGTGAGAAGAGAATAACAATTCCAAGCATGAAGTAAGTTGGTCTAAAACCAAACTTGGTGTAACCAAATCCAGCAACAGAAGCGAAAATCAGTTGACCGAATTCACTGGCAACATAAGTTGCTAAAGTCTGAATGGTAGCATATTCGTTCTTTTTGAACAATTGAAAAACATAGGTTGTGCAGGCAATATTCCAAAAAGGTCCGCCAAGGGTGAAGAAAACAACGTTCCCAATTAATACGAAGATCCAGTTTTTAGCTATTGCAAGAATGAATAGGTAAATTGCCATCAAGGCACTATAAATCAATAAACTGCTACGAGGACTAATCTTTCTGATAAATGGAGGGAAAAGCCACATGCAGAATAAGCAAACAATTCCGGCAAGCACATTAATCAAAGTAAATGTCCCAGTTGCTTGAGCAGGGTTGGAGAAGAATTTGCCAACGTAAACTCCAAGTTGTTGACCAACAATATTGTTGGTGGAAACACAGGTCATAACAAAGACAACTAAGCCTATGAATTTCTTTGATTTCAAAGTATGAGAAACTTCACGAATTGAGACCTTTTTCTTTGGATTACCTTCATCATAAATAACAGCCATATTGCTTTTATCAAATTTAAATGAAAGTACCAAAAGTAAGAAAATTACTCCAGTAAGCGAAATCGTGAAAACAAAATAAGTTGGAAATTTATTTAAAAGAGCACCTGCAAGAAGTGGGCCAAAAATCGTAACCAAACTTAAACCTGAAAGTGCCCAACCAAAATCAAAACGGTTAACATAGCTGGCACGACGAAGATATTGGTTAAAGATTGCTAAACCAACGTTACAGCAAATTCCCAAATACATTCCCAAGGATAAAGCAACGATTTGGTGGTTAAATCCAGCATGAGATAAAGGCATAATGACAAAATAAATGAATGGACCAGCCATGATACTAATTGCGGCAACTCCGTAAAGCAAATATTTCTTTAACATAACATGATCGGCTAAATACCCAACCAAAGGTTCGAGAACCATCCCAATGAACGCCATGGATGAAAATGCCAAACCAATGCTTGCAGGATCAAATTTTGCAACGTTGGTCAGCCACATACTTAAATAGGATTCAAATGGCCAGATAAAGTTGAATGCCATGCAGGCAAGTAAAAATGCCCAGAACTTTGAAAAACTCCGATAAGGACCAGTCTTTAAGACTGAACTAATATTTTTAAACATTATTTATTCTCCTTTTTTAATCTTCGTAAGGGCTTTCATTTTTATTTGAACCAATAACCTATTCTTAAAAATAGGTTATTAGACGAAAGCTTTTATTTTAGAACAACTGTAATAACGCTCTTATTCGGAACTTGGATAGAAAGGTTATCATTGCTTAATTGATAATCTTCATACTTTTCTTCTTTGACTACATCCAGATTATCAAAAGTATTGTGAGCATCCATCTTATTAGCAGTTAGAATGGTTGCTGAAACCACTTTTCCAAACTGATTTTCCAAATCAAAATCAAGTTTTTCAGATCCATCGAGATTGTAATTAACTACTGAAATTGTCAACTGACCATTCTTTTGAGAAGCAGTATAAGAAACGTTCTCAGGGACGTCGCCAAAGCCATCAACTCGTTGAGCATCCATATGATTTTTGTACATATCAAAGACATAGTAAGTAGGAGTTTTGATCATCTTTGGGCCATCAGTTAAAAGCATTGATTGAAGGACATTAACAGTTTGAGCGATATTAGCCATATACAAGCGGTCGGCATGTTTATGAAAAATATTGAAGTTGATTGCAGCTACCATAGCATCCCGAATCGTATTTTGCTGGAACAGAAAACCAGGATTGGTACCTTTTTCAACGTCATACCAAGTTCCCCATTCATCGATAACTAGATCAGATTTCTTTTCAGGATCATAATGATCCATGATGTTGGAATGCTTAGTGACAATTTCGTCCATTTTTTTGGTGCGTTTGATTGTCTTCCACCAAAGATCTTCGGAAAATCCAGTTGCTGAAGTTTTACTTGAGACCCAGTCTTCGCCGGCTGGTAATGTGTAATAATGAAGACTTAAACCATTCAAGAAAGGACCGGCAATCTTCATTACTTTATCTGTCCATTCATAGTCATCTTCACTTGGGCCACAAGCTACCTTGTACATTGGATGATCTTTATCATATTGGGGAACGAATGATTGATATTGACGATATAAATCAGAGTAATATTCAGCTCTCATTTGGCCACCGCCACCCCAGGCTTCATTACCAATTCCAAGAAATCTGAGTTTCCAAGGATCTTTCCGGCCATTTTTTCTTCTCAAGTCAGCCATAGGTGATTCACCAGGCATGGTCATATATTCGATCCATTCAGCCATTTCTCTGATTGTCCCACTGCCCATATTGATAGCAATATATGGTTCAGCGCCAATCTGCCTTAATAATTCAAAATATTCGTGGGTCCCAAAGGCATTATTCTCTGTGACATCGCCCCAATTGGTATTAACAATCTTTTTTCGTTTGTCTTTTGGACCAATTCCATCCATCCAATGATAAGTATCTGCAAACAAACCTCCAGGCCATCGAAGAACAGGTACCTTAATTTGTTTGAGAGCATTTACGACATCTTTTCTCATGCCATTTTCGTTAGGAATGTCTGAGTCTGGGCCAACATAAATCCCACCATAAATTCCTCGACCAAGATGCTCCGAAAACTGACCATATAAATATTTACTTATTTTTGGTCCTTTTTTCTTTGGAAGTAAGTCAATTGTCATAATGATTCCTTTCTTAAAACCTTTTTACTAATATTCAGGCTAAACACTTAACATAATAGTTAACTAACAAAGTTACTTATCTTTTCAACGGTTTTAGTGTAGCGCTTACATCACCCATAAAGAACCCCTTTTTATATTAAATGTTTGAGTTGATTTAAAGAGAATATCATTGTATATTTAACAAAAAGGTAAAACGAGGAGGCAGAAATGGATCTAGATATTTCGTCAAAGTCCTTGAGTGTCTTTGCTGCACTAGACAGTGATGTTCGACTTAAAATAATCAGGTTGCTCTCAAAAAAGAAAATGAACGTTACGGATATCTCTAATGAATTAAATTTAAGTAATGCAATTACTACTAAACATCTTAATAAGTTAGAAGAAGCCAATATCATCAAGACAGAAAGGATCGGAAAGCAACGAGTATCTGGCTTAAGAATTGATACAATCAACGTTTCTTTTCCCCAACAGCTTTATTCCAAATTTGATAACTGGAAATTGGAATTACCAATTGGGCAATACACGAAATTCAATGTAGCCACTACATGCGGATTAGCAGGTCAAAAAGGTTTTATAGGCAAAGTCGATAATCCAAGTTACTTTATGGATCCCGGCAGATACCAGGCTGGGATGCTCTGGTTCGCTAAAGGTTTTGTTGAATATGAAATCCCCAATCATTTAAGCACTAATAAAGAACTAGAAATGATTGAAATATCGGCTGAATTAAGTTCAGAATTTCCTTTCTCCAACAACCAGTGGCCATCAGATATCACGGTCACTTTAGACGGTCATGAGATTGGAACATGGACCAGCCCGGGAGACTTCTCAGATATTCGCGGAAGATACACCCCCGCTTGGGTTTATAACGATATGAATCAGTATGGGATGTTAAAATCATTTAGAATTTCCAAACATGGCTCATTCATCGATGGCCAACATTCTTCAAATACTCTAATTTCAGATATCGACCAATCAAAGCCTTCCTGGCCGCTTAGATTTGAAGTTAAGGACAATGCAAAACACAAAGGGGGATGTACCATCTTTGGCAATAAATTTGGTAATCACGACCAAGCAATTAAGGGAATTTTCTACTATAGTTAGAGTGAAAAAAAGCACTAAATTGTTAACTTCAACAATTTAGTGCTTTTTTCTGTGAATTTCTCACCTATCTCCCAGTGTTTCTTTGTTTATTTAACAATTAAATGGAGTTATAAAGTAACAGTTAAAATGATCATTTTTTTAGGAGAGAAAAAAACAAACATGAAAAAAATTATTGGTTATCTTCTATCGATAGCCATTGCAATATCAGTTATGATTGACGGTTTTATCATCTTTCTTAAAGGTGGACGTCAAACTCAAGCAACTCAAAATTCATCCAGCCTAACCTCAAATAAATCCCAATGCCGTTCTACTTCAACCCAGTTTAAAGACGGAACCTACACTGGCAAATCCACCAAAACAAAATGGGGTGATGTCCAGGTTCAAGCAACAATTAAAAACGGCAAGATCAGCGTAATTAATGTTTTAAAGTACCCAGATACTAATGGCCACTCAAAAAACATCAATGCCAAAGCTTTGCCAATTTATAAGTCCGAAGCATTATCAGCTCAAAGTTCCAAGATTCAACACATTTCGGGCGCAACTGTCACATTTGGCGGATTTACCGGTTCACTTCAAGACGTCTTAAATAAAGCCAAAAATACTAATAATTCCAACCCGTCAGCGTAATCATTTAAGAGGCATTAACAATGAAAAATAATTATCAATTACTGACCAATGTAATAAATAAAATGAATGTTCCATTCACGATAAGAATCGCGGTCAAAAAACAAACCGCGGAAGTGAAAAATATCTTTAACAAGATTATTCAGGACACAAAATTATGGTTAGAAACAATCGATACCGAGTTTTCTCCATTCAAAAGTGATTCGCTTGTAACAAAATTTCGCAATGGCAACAAAGAAATTATTCTGCAATCTGACCGTTTTGGTGAAGTTTATTCTCTGAGCTCCCTGGCAAAAGATGAAACTGAAGGATTCTTCAACCCCTTCTTTGATGGTGGCTACAACCCAACTGGCTTGGTAAAGGGCTGGGCAATTGAAAAAATATTTAATCAAAAACTACTGCTTTTATTAAGGCAAGCCGAAATTGTCGGAGTTTCTTTAAATGGCGGCGGTGATATTCAAACTGCCGTGGACCCCAAAAGTGACTTTCAGTGGTTTGTCGGCATTGAAAACCCGCAAAAAGCCGAAACGATTATTGGCCAGTATGCTTTAAAGAATAGTGGAATCGCGACCTCGGGTTTAAGCAAACGCGGTGAACATATTAAACGAGTTAACAGTTCAATTCAGCAGGTTACCGTTGTGGCCGACAGCTTGACTGAAGCAGATGTTTGGGCAACCGCTGGAATGGCTGCTGGAACAGATAAATTTCTCCAACTAATCGCCAAAAATCAGCTTAGCGGAATTTTAGTAGATAAAAAAATTGGAGAAGTTCTTTTTGAAAGAGGCGATGTGCAAGATGATCAAGCGTCATAATTTTGCCTTAGGAATAACCTGGCTTTTTATCCTATTTGTTATTCCTTTGCCATTAATTCAGACATTAGCGGCCGGTTTGCCAGTAATTTATTCAAGTGAATTTCAGGCAATCTATTATGGAACAATCGCCTATTCATGGATGTTAGCAGCCATTTACCTAGCAACCAAGCCAAAATGGTTAGATCGTTTAATTGGGCTACCGGACATGTTCATGATCCACGGAATTATTAGCATTGCCGCAATTGCCATGGCTTATTTGCACAAGACCGGCACTACTTCTCAGGGTTGGATCAAAACAACCGGGGACTGGGCCTTTGATCTTTTCTTAGGATTAATGATTTATTCCCTTATTTTTATGGCTGGTTGGCTGACAAGTCGACTGCCTTTTTTAGAAACCATTAAACATTTCTTGGAAAAAATATTTCGTCATGAGCTTTCCGTTTGGATTCATCGATTAAATTTAATAGCCACCGCCCTCGTCTTTATTCACGTCCTTCTGATTAATTACATTACAGCAATCAAGCCATTTATGATCTGGTTTCTAGGTTACAGTGGATTTGTCTTTATTGCTTATGTTTGGAGTAAAATTCACAACGAAGTCGGCGACACCACTGGGATTTTGCAAGAGAGCCGGTCACTTGCTGACAACGTGATTGAGTTAACCATTGGATTTCAAGATCACAAAAAAATGAATATCAAAGCCGGCGACTATATATTCTTGTCTTTCCCAAATATTCCCGGATTAAAAGAACCTCATCCGTTTTCGATTGCTAACCCACCAACTGATAAAAATCAACTGGTTTTAGCAATCCGCGGGGACGGTGACTTTACGTCCAAATTACCAAAGGTTCCTGAAAAAAGTAAGGTAAAAATCATGGGCGGTATCAAGAATTTTTGGAAGAACAACCTCAGGATTCACCAATTGTGATCATCTCTGGAGGAATTGGCATAACGCCAATCCTATCAGTTGTCGGCAAGTATCCTGACCGAACAATTCAAATGTTTTATACTGCTCATCGCAAAGCCGATCTAATCTATACAGAAGATTTAAATAATTATCAATTAAAAATGAAAAATTTTGCCCTGAAAAGTCAGGTTGGGAGATTCAAAGATAGTGAGATTCTAGGCCAGCTACCAAATGAATTTCAAAAAAACACCCTGTTCTTGATCAGTGGGCCAAGTTCAATGATGCATCACTGGAAAAGGTTTTTGCGCCGCCACGGAGTTGAACCTGGGCAAATGTATTCAGAAGAATTCACATGGTAAATTGAGATGGATAACGGTCACTCAAATAAAATAGAATGTCCTTTTCATGAAAAAAAGTGAATATAAAGCTTTCAGTTGAGTATTCAAAGAGAGTGGTTTAATTATTTTTATCTCTTTTACCAACGGCTAGGCAACTTTTCCTCTCTTTTTAATTATTCCAAAATACGAACTTTTGCAGATATAGATATTTTATCATTCGCATTTTCTGAAAACAACCCTTGCATTTTAATGATTATGCCCTTAATATATAAATATAGCCGAACGATGTTAACCGGCTGACAAAATAAATAGGAGTGTGGACCACAGTGGCAAAGATTTTTTCAGATATGAACGTAGCATTGGATACATTGAAAAACGGTGGAATGGTTATCTTGGCCGACAATGAAAGTCGTGAAAACGAAGGCGATATTGTTGCTTTAGGTGAAACAATTAGTCCTAAGGTTGTTAATTTCATGATTTCTCATGCTAAAGGTCTTCTATGTTGTCCAGTAAGTCCAAAGGTTGCTAAACGCCTTGGCTTTAAAATGATGGTTGAACATAGTACTGATCCTAACCAAACTCCATTTACTGTCTCAACTGATGGTGAATATAATGCTACCGGCGTAACTACTGGTGTTTCAGCTTTAGATAGAGCTGCAACAATCAAGCACATCGCATCAAGTGATTCAGTTCCTACTGATTTTAATCATCCTGGTCACTGCTTCCCATTAATTGCCCAAGAGGAAGGCTTAAAAGTTCGCCAAGGCCATACAGAAGCTTCCGTTGAATTAGCAAAGCTTTGTGGCAAGGAACCTGCTGCTGCTATCATTGAAATCATCAAAGATGACGGTACAATGGCTCGCCGTGACGATTTGGCAAAAGATGCTCAAGAATGGGGCTTACCATTCATCACAATTGATCAAATTAGAGAATACGAAAAGACTGCTGAAGTTAGCCTTTAATCAACAGATTAATAAAAAACTGCTATCAATTTTGATAGCAGTTTTATTTTTGCGATTCATTATGAAAAGTACTGAAATGACCGCAAAAATTTTCAAAACTTTTACATTCAATTTTATTTTCCGATGGTATTCTATAGTCGATTCCAAGAAAATCAGGAGGGAAAATTATGAAAAGTAAAGTATTAAAATTAGTTGTTTTACCAATTGCAGCAGCTTCGGCATTTTTTGCTTTTTCCAGTACAACAAAAGCATCAGCACCAGTTAATTATGCCGGGACCTATAAGGAAACAGACAACGAGGAATTAAATTCTTATTCTCATTTAAAAATTAAATATGCCAGTTATGACTATAACCTTAAAGAAACCTACAACAAAAAGACAAAGATAACATATGACTATGTGAAGAAGACATCTAAGATTATTCCAAAAGGAAAATCTAATTACATGGGGTACATCAAGGCTACCAATGTCAAAACAGGTAAAAAGGTCACGTTTGTCGGACTTAGGTATGGAAAAAATTTAAATAAATATGCCACTATTGAAGTACCCAATTCAACTAAATTCACAGTTAAATGGGTCAACTAATTAATCTTTTAAAAACGTAGCCACAATGAAAATACAATTACACAATGTACACAAGAGATACAAACTTAAAGAGTCATAAAAAAGTAACCTTTGTGACAATTTGGATATGGTAAAAACTTTAACAAAGTTGAAATTGTTGCCATACCTAATTCACCAAAATTGGAATAAACGTAAATCTAAAAGTATTTGGAGAAAAAAACAAAAATGGGAAATAAACTTTTTAAGTTAATCGTCGTGCCTGCATTTGCAATGTCAGCTTTTTTTGCTTTTTCAAATGTAACTAAAGCTTCTGCCCCAGTTAATTATTCTGGTGCTTATAAGGAAACATCCAGTGTGGGTGAAAATGCTCTAACTGCTTTTAAACTAAAGGCTCCAAGTTACGTTTATAAGGTAAAAACCAACTTTAATAAGAAAACTGAAGTGGCAATCGATTATGTTTCAAAAACATCGAAGATTGCTCCAAAAGGCAAATACTACGCAACCTACTTTATGACTGGCAAAAGTCTAAAGAATGGTAAGAAAATCACGCTAGTCATTGTTGTATACGGAAGCAAATCCCAAAAGTCCGAGACAATAGTTGTCCCTAACTCAACCAAGCTTTAAAAATTATGTCGAAGTAGCCACCTAGTTTTTACTATATTGTAAATACCGGGTAGCTATATTTTTTTAATAACAGTTTTGATTTCATGGTGTTTCCCTGTGGTACAATAAGTACAATTTTCGAAAAGAAAATAATTACTTATATAAAATAAATTGAAGAAGGAATACATATTGAATAACTATAATTTTTCAAGAACCGCTTTAACTGATGAACAACGTATTTTGGTCAACTCAGAAGTTCAGAGATATGCTAAGAGTACAGTCCTAACCTATTTATTCTGGTTAACTCTTGGGGAATTTGGGGCCGTTAGATATTACTATGGTAAAACCGGATCTGCCATTGCCATGACATTAATCTCACTTATCTTAGGCCCCTTATTCGGCTTGGGGTTGTTCATAACCGTTATTTGGAATTTCATTGATTTGTTCTCCTTGAGTAGTTGGATTAACGAAAGCCAAAGTGAAGTAGAGAGTAGAGTAATTCAAGACCTTCAGGCTGGCCGACCAGTCCATGAAAATAGCGAAAACCATTTTGAACAAAACTATTCTAAAACCACTGAAGCTCCCCAACAGAATTATCAACCAAGGAATAATGAATATCAATCGCAAAGTAATGAATCTCAAAGTTCAACAGCTCAGACCAGTACTCCAAGACCTGAGCCAAAAAGAGAAGAACAACCAACCTTTGAACAACCAGATACAAGCAATAATTTTGATCAACAACCAACTGCTCCGAGAACTGGTTTTAAATTTGATCCGCATACCGGAAAACCGATCAATCAGGAAGAAAATCCCCAGCGTAGATTTAATCCTGAAAATCAAAGTGAACCTAACCAGCAACCAACGACAAATTCTTCAAATGAACCAACAAATAATCAATCATTCCAACCACGATTTGATCCGCAAACTGGTAAACCATTAAATCAAAATCATGATAATCAAAACTAAATTCAAACAAAGAAAGGGTCTCCTAAATAGGAGATCCTGTTTCTTTTGAACTTTTTCAGATATTACTAATTTTAATGAACAAAAATTTCTAGAAGAATCAAACTAGCTATTAGGCCAGCTGCTTCTGCACAAATAACAACATAAATCTTGTCCATCCTTGCTTGGATATCTTCACGAATAATTGAATAAACAAATCCAACTGTGTAAATAATTCCAATCAAAACAAGCAAGCCAAAAATCACTTTTGCAGGCATTCCGTATGGGCTCTTACCAGCTAGTAAGGTAATTACAAGCAAAACTGCCTCAACCACAATGGCTGAATTTGTGAAACCGGCAAGCAGTGTCGTATAACTAAAGAATCCGTTCTTATCGATACTACCGCCTAATCGACTAGCCACAAAGCCAATCAATAACCAAGCGGCGACAAAAATCACAGCTATGGCTGCTGCTCGCAACGCATCAATGTTACCCAGTGTAGTTGGACTCCAATTGGAAGAATCACCATAGGTAAGCCAGCCGCCAACATACAAAAAACTATTATTAATAAGCTCTTTTAAGAATTTAGTAATCATTGCCGCGCTACCAAGCATTAAAACAAGGGAAATCACAAATGAAGTAATCCCAAAATAAGGGTGAGCTTCGGTAACAATATCTCTTGGGTATTTAAGAGTTCTCATAAACCATGAGAAATAAGTATCTGAGTATTGTTTAGCAGCCCTAAAAGTTTGATCTACTGCCTGATCAGTTGATCCAGTTTGTCTTTGCTGTCCCCGATAATTATTTTCTCGCCGATAGTCTCCGGACTGATTCTCTTGGCCCCGATAATTTTGACCAGGATTATCTTGAAAGTTTGAATTCGTTGCCTTGGGCTGATAATCTGCTTGAGTTGAATGATTTGGTTGTGTTTGGTTCTGGCTGTTTTGCGGATTAGGTTGCTGGGTTGAATCCGGTGTTGAATACAAACTTGCTAATGAAGACCCACATTTGTTACAAAACTTTGCCCCTGGTTTTACTTCAGCCCCACAATAAGGACAAAACAATTTTTCTTCTGCCATAATATTATCTCCTCTTACTCTCTACTATTCACTTTATGATTTCTTATTGTAATTACGATAAGGTGGGTTAGTGGTTCGACTTACCATCTTAAATTGGCCATTAACTTTCTTAACGATCGCTGTACTCTTAAACATTTGAATATTGTCATGACCGTCATAATTAAAAGTGTATTTAACATTAAAGTTAACAACCGTTTCTTGGTTATCGTTTGGGACAACCGAGGTAACAGTTGGAGAAACGCTAAATCCATTTAGTTTATCATCTTTGTTAAAGGCTTTAGCATGTTGTGGGAAGTATGCATAAGCTGAATTGCTCGTTCCGCCAACAAAGTAATTAGCAACCCCTTCATCCGAACCATAATCAGAGTCGGAATACATACTTTCAAACCCACTAAAAATGTGCTTAAGCAACTTTGATGCCTGATCAAAAGTCATTGTTCCAGGAAAGGCAATATCTACCACCGTGCCATCATCAGAATCACTGATGTTTACTGGAGTTGAATTAATTATTCCACTTGGTAAATGGTACTTAGCCGTCAAATTCAGTTCACTAGAGAACGGAACATTATTTAAACTTAAATTCCCGGAAGAATCTGTGGTTCCCTGTTGCTTGCCATTTAGATAAATAACAGCCTTGGGAGCCGAAGAAACAGTAAAGGATATCGTTTCCAGTTTCAAAAGATAATCTTTATTGGAATTAATATAATAGGTACCCTTGTTATCAATTTGTTTATTATTAACCGTCCCGTTTGCTTCCAAAGTGTATTCCCCAGGAACCAAGGGTCCAAGTTTTTTAGTATATGTAGAACCACTTGACGTTGCAATTGCTGAGCCATTTAACTTGAGATCCACATTTGGGTGATTGGTTGAAATTGCCGGATAAACTGGGGAAATTTTGACCTGAAAGTTTGGAAAGATCAACCATTTATTGCCATTCTGCTGATAAGAGAATTTTCTATCTGCCGTTACCCCCTTGGCAGACAATTGGGATTTAAATTGAGATAAAGCCTGCATATTTCTGCCATAATATGAAGCCATCGGTTGAAGATTTTGGTTAGTAATCTTCAAACTTGGATCTGCAGTATAAAAATAAGGGGTTAATCCTTTTTCAGTCCTAATTTGGTTAGTTAATCTATTCAAAGTTTGAACTCTAGAATAGTAATTCTTTCCAAATAAATATCCACCTACAATCAGGATAACTACAACAACCGCAAGAATTATTTTCCATCTAGCCAACTTTTTTCTTGGCTGACTTGGAACTCTTTCTTTTTGTCCAGGTCTGGGTTGCTGTGGCCTTGGCCGCTGTTGAAAAGGTGGTTGCGGTCTTGGTTGTCGTCCACCGCGCTCCTGTTGACCTTGAAAACTAGAATAGTTTTTTTGAGGACCAGGGTTAGAATCTCTTTCTTTAGAGGAAGCATTTGATTTTGGTGTCGGCCGGGAATTAACCGGCCGATTAGATTCAGCGGTCTGAGGTTGTTGGCCTTGAGAATTTTGCTGATTTTTTTCATCGTTTAATTTGCTAAAAAATTCCTTTAAATTGTACCCACAATTTTCACAAAAAGCGTCATCGGGACTAACTGGGTGACCACAATTTGGACAAAACAGTGGAGTAGAATTGTTGTCATTTACCATATTGTAATCCCCCATTATTTAGTCCTCTTCATTAAGAATAAGGTAGTACTCCCATCTTGGGAATCTTGGGAACTGACTTTAAATCCCGCATATTTTGAATTTTGAAATGAACTTTCAATCTTCATATTAGTAGTGTCATCATCCATCTTGATTTCTATTTCATTTCCATTAATTTTCCATGTTCCACTCTGTGTTTGATCAGTTCCGCCGGCATCGACCCCATGAGCCACAGCTTTCCCATTTTTTTAAAACCCTGTTTGTAAAATTAAG
>DIDF01000014.1 GCA_002418005.1 Lactobacillaceae bacterium UBA5807 | reverse complement strand
GTTATTGAACAGCGAGTTACAGGCAAAAAGCCAACTGAAAGAGTAATAAAAAAAGCAGTTTCCAAATCCAAGATTCAAGATGTTGACCAGGATGAACTAAGTCAATTTATTTTTGAAAATTTGAATAATAAATAAAATATAATTTTATTTGGCAAGGCAAACGTTGTTTTTAAAGCGTTTGCCTTTTTTAAAATTAAAAAAATAATTATAAACTATTGACATTTTTTAATCTTAATCTCATAATACGAACCATCAACTTGAAGTTAGAAATTTGCCAAACGATCACAGAGAATCATCGAACTGCTGAGAGATGAGTTGCGCGAGTGAGTGGATATCTTCATAACTGCTATTTAAGCTGGTGAGCATTTCAACATGTTAGCTAGTTTCGGACTTGTCCGTTAAAGCATGATCGAGTGGACACAAATGTGTGTCTATTAAGGTGGTACCGCGGCCAACCAAGTCGTCCTTTATTTTTAAAGGACGACTTTTTTATTTGCCAACTTAAAAGCAGAAAAATTTGAAAGGAGTTTTATTTATGAAGTATACAGTATTAGGTGCAGGGGCTATGGGCCTTCGTTATGGAGTGTTATTACAAGAAGCAGGTTATGATGTCGATTTTGTTGATCCGTGGGAAAAGCAAGTTGAAACCTGTCGTCAGCAAGGTGGGGTCTTTGTATCTCGTGATGGTCAAAATCGTCACCTAGTGCCAGTCAATGTTTATTATCCAGAAGAATACAAAGGTGATCCTGATGTATTGATTGTCTTTATGAAACAATATCAATTAGCAGATATGTTGAAGCGTTGTGCTCATTTCTTCAATGACAAACAGTATGTCGTGACATGTATGAATGGTATGGGCCATATTGAAAAACTCAATAAGTACTTCCCAAAGGAAAGATTACTCGGTGGAACTGCTTTGATTGGAACTGTTTTAAACAAGGCTGGTGATGTTGATTTTATCGGTGCTAAAGGTGCTGGTTCGATGAATTTAGCTAATGAAACCGAAAAGCCTGATGAAATGACTCATAAGATTGTTAAAGAATTTACTGATGCAAACCTAAATCCTAACCTGACTACCAACTTTTTAGGAACTTTAATGGCAAAGGTTGTTTTCAACTCAGTTGTTAACACACTTTGCACTATGTTTGAAATCAGAATGGGTGAATACATATCTTCACCGGTTTCAGAAAAATTAGCCAAGCAGCTTATTAACGAAGCCTATGATGTTTGCGAACGGGCCGGAATTACAATGTTGAATACCAGAGAAAAGGAATGGGAAACTGTTAAAGTTGTCTCAGAAGTAAGCAACCCACTTCATTTCCCTTCAATGTATCAAGACATGTCAAAGAACCGTCAAACTGAAGTTGATTATATTAATGGCTACATTTATGATCTTGGTTTAAAGAATCACTATGAAGCAAAGACTCATGACTTTCTTAGAAACCTTGTTCACTTGGCTGAATTTTCCAAGAAGTTTGATGTCGATGCTTATATCAAACAAGTTCAGGCAAAAGATGCCGAAAAAGCAAAGGCAACTGCAAATAATTAGTCTATCTATCACATAACATACGAATAAAATTAACACATATAACACATAAATTTTTCAATACACATAGTACAAACACATATATCACATAGAAAACAAAACACATATGGCTTTAATATCACATAATATCTTCAACATAATACCTAAATTAAAGGGAAAGGACTCAGAACAATTCATGCTCTGAGTCCTTTGGCTACTGGGGGATTAAAAAATTTAGACGTTTTATTTCTCACTCAAGCAATTTCATGCTAAAATACCGATACAAACAAAGTTAAGTTACAGCTGAGAAAGGGGAGACCTCCAATGAAACAACTATCTACTAAAGAACTAAATGAATCATTTGCTGAATCTGTTCAATCGATTAAAAAGGATCGAATTACGGTATCCCAAAGTCTGTTAGCTTTTTCAGCTGCTTTTGTGTTATATGCCAATAACCATCTGGCAGTGTTTTTCCCAAGCCAGTTGGAAATTATTTTATTAGTTGGCAGCGTTATTTTTGGATTTATTGCAGTGGCTTTTCAATTTAATCAAACGTTTATGATGCTATTTTTATCTAACTCGATTGCTAGAGAATATCAAGTTGATGAAAGTAAAAGTATGGATATGGCAATGAAGGTCACTAAACCACTTCAAAAATACACGATTATGAACGTTGTTTCATTTGCGATGGTCTTTGGTGTTTTGTTGAGAATTTTTAATATCGGATAGGTATGGAATTTTTAATATTGTTAAAAAATGGTTTCTCAGTGATTGGAAATAAAAGCTGAGGACCATTTTTTACGGTTTAGTGAATTTTTAAGTTCACCTTGAAAAATAATGTTGTGCATACCTTACAAAATAATCACTCAAAGAATTTGAATATCATTTCTAAAAGTCCTAATATGTAAGCGAATACAATAAAAGTTAGAGGGTATTTAGCATGGATGCAATCAGATAATTTAAAGGAATATGCTCAAAAACTTGACCCAAGTCAAATTGGTGAAGTTGTGCTTTTTGGTACTGGTGGTAGTTTCTTTACCATAGAAAAAGGGATTGGTAAGATTCTGAAAGAAAGAAAAATTCCAATTGATAAAAAGAGTCTGTTTTTACACGGCTTAATGCCAAAACTGGGTAATTTTTCTTCTCATCAAAAAGAAGAGATTACTTCCTTCGCGGATTCACTTAAAGGCGCTGCCCACGCATAGGGTATAGAATTCAAAATTAAAAACTCCAACTCATAAAAAATCTGTGAGTTGGAGTTTTTATAGCATATTCGATAATTTTTCAAATAAGTGATACAAGTTTCCTTGGGCTTGAGCAAAAAGCTTGATAATATTTCCTCACCAAAGAAGCGATCCGAGATATATTTATGAAACATCTCGGTTGGGATCAACTACGTATCTGCTTAAAATATTTTCCAAAACCGTGAAACCCATTTGGGGTAGAAAACTATAAAGCTTAGGTAAAAACCAATCAGTATTAGGGAGTAATGCATCTTTTAAAAGATTAGCCTTAATTTTATGCGGGATGATTATGCCACTATGAGGAAGGTCGATGACTACTGAATACTTATTTAGCTTATCATTACTTACTTTGTAGTTAATTTTTTTTCTTATAAAAATATGTACAAAAAAAGCAGGTGCAAGTGCACCTGCTTTTTTTATCAATGATTAATTTAAATTAGTCATCAACAACAGTAACGTTTGCTGCTTGAGGACCACGATCGCTGTCTTCAACGTCAAGAGTTACATGTTGGCCTTCGTCTAATGACTTGAAGCCGTCTTTGTTAATAGCTGAGAAGTGAACGAATACGTCACCATCATCAGTAGTAATAAAGCCATAACCTTTGTCAGCGTTGAACCATTTAACAGTACCTTGTTTCATAAATGAAACCTCCTATGCCCTTTGGGCAATTTAAAATATTTAATGCATCTGGTTGAACGTAATTCAAGGAGTTATTTCATAAAACTATAAAACAAGAACCTTAAAAATCGAAACCTTTAAATACATTAGCTATAATATACCTTCATTCTGGGGAGATGTCAATGCAATAAGCTTAATTAACTATAATTAATTAAATTAGTACCAAAATGTTTACTGGTTTAATGGCTCTACAGCAGCCTCTGGAAAGAATCCTTGATGCTTTAAAACTTTAAATAATTCTTTTCGTTTAGCCGGCATTTCGATGGCACTTTTTGAAATTAGGTGAGAAAAAGTTTCTTGTCTGCGATTAGAATTTCTGGTTTCATAATATTTATGAATTACCTTATCGTAATCTTGCAAACTTGATGTTTTAAGATCTGACAAATTATAACTATTTTGAAAATACATTAAATTACGAGGCAGGCGGGGTTTGAATGTTGGTTTTTCGGAGGGGATACCAACAATTAAACCAAGGATTGGGAAAGTCAATTTAGGTAATTTTAAAAGTTTAATTAACTGGCCAGCATCATTTTGAATGCTTCCCAGAATTACAGCCCCCAAATTCATCGATTCAGCTGCATTAACCACATTTTGAACTGCCAGGGTTGCATCGGCGCAACCTTGCAGAAATTTATCCATTGACCCTAAATAATTTTTGGGGTGACCATTTTTTACCGCAATTTGATTGGCTCGATAAAGGTCTACCAAGAATATGAATAATTCCCCATTTCCATTTACATAGGACTGATTGCTAATCTGAGATATTTCTTTTCTGGTCTTTTGATCGGTAATATGGATAAGACTCATCGACTGTAAGTAATGGGAAGTTGAAGTATGTTGAGCGACACTAATTAAAGTATCAATCGTATTTGGAGACAATTTTTTTGCCGAGAAGCGACGAACCGTCCGATGATTCAGCTGAGTAGCAATTTCTTGTTCATTCATTTTGTTCAGCTCTTTTTAATATATTTCACTCGGCTTCATTATATGCTAACTTTTGCCAAGAAACTGAGAAAAACAAAAAAGCTATCAGCAACTGTCTCCAGTTACTGGTAGCTTTAAATGTTTAAATTACTATTGCATTAGGCAGCTTTTTTGCTGTTAACCGTTTCAACGGCAATTTCGTTATCCTTTAAAACGACTTTGAAGTTCTTCTCGGTTGGATTTTGAAGATAACTGTTAGTTAATTTATCAGTGATCTCTTTGGTAATTACTCGATGCATTGGTCTTGCACCAAATTGTTTATCATAACCAAGTTCAACAAGTTTCTCTTTGGCATCTTGAGTAACCGTGAAGTGAATACCTCTTGATTTGTTTACCAAGTTGTCCAAATCGCCTAACATAAGATCAACAATCTTAAGAAGGTCTTTCTTTGTTAAGGAATTGAACTGGATGATATCATCAATTCGGTTCAAGAATTCTAGTTTAAAGTAAGGTTTCAGTCTTTCAATGACATCTTTCTTATCATCAAGGTTGCTTTGCCCGGCATTACTGGTCATGATGATTACCGTATTTGAGAAGTCAACGGTTCTGCCTTGAGAATCAGTTAAACGACCGTCATCTAGGATTTGCAGCAACAGATTCAAAACATCTGGATGAGCTTTTTCGATTTCATCGAGTAAAATCAAGCTGTATGGATGACGACGAACTTGTTCAGTCAAACGGCCGCCTTCTTCGTAGCCAACATAACCAGGTGCTGAGCCAATTAACTTACTTGCACTGATTTTATCCATATATTCAGACATATCATATCTGATCATTGCTTTTTCAGTACCAAACAATTCCTTAGCTAAAGCCTTAGCAGTTTGAGTCTTACCAACTCCGGTAGGGCCGACAAATAGGAAACTGCCAATTGGCCGATTACCTTCAGTAAAACCAACTCTGCTTCTCTTAATAGCGGCTGAAATTGCTTCCAAGGCCTTGTCTTGGCCAATAACGTGTTTCTTGAGATCAGATTCCATATTGCTTAACTGGCTTACTTCGTCCTTGTTAACGTCAGTAACAGGTACTCCAGTTATCTTTTCGACCACTGCCTTAATGATCTCAGGAGTAACGGTTGGAATATCAACTTTTTTGCCGTCATCGATGGCTTGGATCTGATCATTAACTTTATCTAGTCGGTCACGTAATTTAGCAGCCTTTTCAAAGTCCTCGTCTTTTGCGGCTTGGTCCTTTTGTTTTGTTAGGCTTGTGGCAACTTGTTCCAAACCTGACTTGTCTTTGGTTAAATGAGAGCCCATAGCAACCTTGGCACCAGCTTGGTCAATTAAGTCAATTGCTTTATCAGGATTATGACGATCTTGAATGTAACGAGAACTTAATTGAACGGCAGCCTTAAGTGCTTCGGGACTAAATTTTACGTGATGAAACTTCTCGTATTTTGGAGCCAAGCCATTGATGATCTTTAAAGTATCTTCCTCACTTGGTTCGTTAACCGTAATTGGTTGGAATCGACGAGCTAATGCTTGGTCTTTTTCAATATCACGGTATTCGTTGCTAGTAGTTGCACCAATTAACTGGAAGTCGCCACGAGCAAGCTTTGGCTTTAAGATGTTGCCAGCGTCCATTTTGTCGCCTTCACCAGTTGAACCAGCACCCATGATTTGATGAATTTCGTCGATAAACAGGATTACATTCTTGTTCTTGGAAACCTCATCGATCAAGTTCTTCATTCGTTCCTCGAATTGGCCACGAATTCCAGTGCCTTGAACTAGTGAAACAACGTCGACGGAAATAATCTTCTTATTTAGAAGCTTTTCTGAAACATCACCAGCAACAATTTTTTGAGCCAGGCCTTCAACTACCGCGGTCTTACCAACTCCAGCTTCACCAATTAAAACTGGGTTATTCTTGGTTCTTCGACTTAAAACTTCTTCCATTTGTTCGATTTCGTTATCTCTACCGATAACCGGATCCAACTTTCCTTCTTTTGCCAACTTAGTTAAGTCAGTCCCATACTTATCCAAAAGACTGCTCTTACCTTGTTGTGGTTTTTCAACAGTTTGAATTGATTCTGGATTTATATTTTGACGTCCATTTGAAGATGTTTGAAAAGCATCCTTGAAAAATGGATCGTTAAAAATGTCATTAAACATGTCGTTATTCATATGCAAGCCCCCATAAATATTTTGCTTTGAGAGGTTCTACAGGGGAATGTATGTTCCCTTTCGAACAACTATATAGTACCATGTATTCACAAGAGATGCAAGCTTTTTTAAAAATTAGTCAAACTCTAGATGCCCACTGTGACAAGTAGTTAGACAATTGGTCAAAAATAATTTAGAAAAAATTAGCACTCTCTATCAAAGAGTGCTAATCAAAAAAGAACAGTAGAACTACACATTTTCTTGTGCTTTTGGAACAATTTCAATTGCGGTTTCGACTCCGTTTTCTAGAGTAGTATGAACCGTACAATTATGAATAATTTCTTCGACAAACTTATCCTGTTCTTCTTTGTTAAGATTAGTTTGACAGTCAATTTTTATTTGAATATTATTGACTTTTGATGAATGGTCAGGAAGAACAACGGTTTCACCAGTGACTGTAACTTCAAATTTATCAATGTGAGCTTGTTTGTTTTTTCTTTCTGCCCAAGCGGCAGTTGCTCCTAAACAGCCGCCAACTGCCCCGAGTAGATATTGAACAGGATTTGGGCCGGCATCAGTTCCTCGAGATGATACGGGTTCATCCGAGATGAACTGATGGACGCCGTCAAAATTCATGGTTTGAGCACCGATTCCACGATAAGTGCTGTGAATTGTATATTTTGCCATTTTGTTACCTCCTAAAAATTACTTTAATTTTATAACATTTCCAAGCATAATGAACTAAATTGGAATCACAAGATTCCTCATTCTGAAAATCAAGAAAGGACATTAGATAAATGAAGTCAGTCGTTTTAATTTCTCATCCTGATATAGATGTTTCTTCTACTCAGCAATTTTTGTTAACGGTTGGAAATAATGACAAACAAAATAGTTCAACTGATTTCTTTTCTCTGGATAAAATTTATCATGGTTTAAATTCAGAAAAAAAGATTAGTGATTTAGCTGAAAGCTTGCTATCTTATCAAAGGATTATCTTTCAGTTCCCACTTTATTGGTATAGTTGCCCAGCAAGTTTAAAACAGTTTATTGATGATAACTTTACCAGGCATGATGTTATTGCCAATAATAAACTTGCCAGAAAAGAATTAGGAATTGTGGTCAGCACCGGAGAAGCTAAAGATGATTTCCAGGCGGGGGGATCAGAAAAATTCAGTATGTCAGAAATCTTGATACCATTTCGGGCTTTAGCAAAAAAAGCTGGGATGAAATTTTTGAAGCCTTTAATTATTTCTCAGTTTGCGTATTTAACTACCCAACAAAAGAAAGAATTGGCGGTTAATTATTTAGAATATCTTGAGAGCACAATGCCATTAAATTTGGAAAATAAGACTGATTGGTTGTTAAGCAAGCTAGTGATAATGTCCAAACGGTTAAGTAAAGATTCAAAAAAGCAATTTGATTTAGCAATTGAAAGTCTTAAGCAAAATCAAACCCAACTTGAGGATTTAAAAGCAAATATTAAAATGATTCGCGATCAGGAGGAATAAATATGACTGATGATAGGTGGCTAACTGGTGTATTTGAAAATTTAGAAAAAAGCCAATCAGCATTTATCGATAGAGCTATTTTAAAGGGCGCAGAGAATTTGGGAAAAGAACAGTCCAAAAGAATTCAACAAGCTCAAGATGAAATAGATGGGAGAATTTGGAGCCCGGATAAATGGTGAAAAAAGCTTATTTTTAAAGAATTAAAAAACGCCTCTATAATAAAGAGAAGTTTTATTTTGATGCAAATTTGTACTTTTGTTTTAACGGCCGAAGCCAACCTTAAGGTTCAATATCATCCGCAGGTGCCCAGTGATTAATCGGTCCAACCTTATGAGCAACTGGTAATTGATCTTCAATAGCAGCATCGACGAACTTCTTGGCAATTCTCGCAGCGGTTTCAACATCTTTTCCCTTTGCTAATTCAGCTGCGATGCAGGCTGAAAGGCTATCACCCGTCCCATTCTTTCGTTCGGTATCAAAGAACTTGCCAGTTAACCAGAATCCTTTTCCTGATTCAAGCAAAATGTAATCAGAAACGGTAGTCTGTTTAGGATCATCATGGCTGCCCTTTAGGACAACATTTTTAGCACCTAAACTTTGAAGCTTTTTAGCTGCTGTAACATAATCGTCCTTGCTTTTAATGTCCATTTCAGCTAATTTCTGGGCTTCAAAGAAGTTAGGGGTAATTACTGTTGCCAATGGAATTAATTCGTCACGCAGTGTCTTATAAGCCTCTTTTTCCAAAAGAACATTACCATGTTTAGTTGTGATAACAGGATCGACGACCAAAGGACCAAAATCGTATTTCTTGTAGTTTCGAATGACATTTCTAATAATTTTGGAATCAGAAATCATTCCGGTTTTAGCAGCTCTAATTTTATAATCGTCTGCTAAGGCCTTAAACTCTGTGTCAATGAAATCTTCAGGTAGGTCAACGGCTGCATGGATCCCGTAACTGTTTCCGGCAACGCATGCTAAAAGAATTGATGCCCCATATACTTTTCTTCTAAAGAAAGTATGTAAGTCAGCTTGCATTCCGGCACTTCCGTCACTATCTGATCCTGCAATCGTTACTGCTTGTGGAAATTCATTTGCCAATTTAATCACCTCGTTAAAGTATTAAATTAAACATACCACGAAAATGAAATAATGGTTAGATATTTTTTAATCGTAATTCATTTGATTTATTAGTATTCCTTGTAGTACAATTATTAAGTCTATTGGAATCTAAAGAAAATAAAAATTCAAAAAAGGGGATTTCTATTATGCGTATCTGTCATCCAAACGGCGTACAAGGACGTCGTCCAGTTAACAAGAAAAATGATCAAAAGCGTAACAAGCATGTTTCAGAATTACAAAAATTCTTGAAAACAAAGCCTGCTAAGTAATTAGTGATCAAAAAGATCAGACAATTTTTTGAAGTGCCCCATAATTGTTAGACAGATA
>DIDF01000053.1 GCA_002418005.1 Lactobacillaceae bacterium UBA5807 | reverse complement strand
CGCTTTCAAGTTTCAGTAGCTAACATTATACATTGCCTATTGTCACCTAAAAACAACATTACATTGATTTAAAATTTTCTTAATATATTAACGTATATGAATTTATTCACCTTTAAAAAATTTAAAACTTCATGCTCAAAAAAATGAAAAAAATTTTCAGTTTAAGGGTGTTTTGATTCGAATAAGTGTTATATAATGTTAGCGAACTGGTATAGACATATACCACATTTTGCTTAGTAAATGATAGGAGTGAACATTTTGCCAACTGAAAGACAATCTTTAATTATGTTGTTCGGTGCTACCGGAGATTTAGCTACAAGAAAGCTATATCCGGCCTTATTTCAATTATATAAAAAGGGAAACATTCGGTCTCATTTTGCTTTAATTGGGACTTCTCGTCAAAAACTTACCGATGAGAAGTTTAGAGATCTCGTTTCGAAGTCAATCGAAAATGATGTAACTGATAAGAAACAAGGCTCAGATTTTGCAAGCCATTTCTACTATATTGCTCATGATGTTACCAACCTTGCTCATTACAGTGTCCTAAAAGACAAGGCAGACGAGTTGGACAAGAAGTATAAATTAGGTGGCAATCGAGTATTTTATATTTCGATGGCACCAAACTTCTTTGGAACCGTTGCAAAAGACCTTAAAACTCAGCACGTGCTTTCAGAAGGTCCAGGTTTCAATAGACTAGTAATTGAAAAACCATTTGGTCGTGACTATGAATCTGCCAAGGCTTTAAATGATGCTTTAAGTGCATCATTTGAAGAAAATCAAATTTTCAGAATTGATCATTACCTTGGCAAGGAAATGATTCAAAATATCGAAGCTGTCCGATTCGGCAACACAATTTTTGAAGCCCTTTGGAACAATCGTTATATTGATAATATCCAAATTACTTTAGCAGAAAAACTTGGTGTTGAGGAAAGAGCTGGATATTATGACAATTCTGGTGCTCTTAGAGATATGGTTCAAAACCATATTATGCAAATTGTCAGCCTGCTAGCAATGGAACAACCTGTTGCATTCAAGGACACAGATATCCGAGCCGAAAAGGTTAAAGCTTTGCGAAGTTTGCGAGTATATAACGTTGCTGACGCAGCCACGAATTTTGTTCGCGGCCAATATGCTTCGAATGGCGCTGAAAAAGAATATCGTCGTGAAGATGGTGTTCCAGCCGATTCCAACACAGAAACATTTGTTGCTGGGAAATTATTGTTTGACAACTATCGTTGGTCAGGCACTCCATTCTACATCAGAACAGGAAAGAAATTAGCCGACAAGTTTACTCGAGTTGATGTTGTCTTTAAAAAACCATTAGTTGATATCTTTGCTTTCCCTCAAAATGGAAGTACCCCATTAAATGCTAATGTATTAACTATTTACGTTGAACCAACTCAAGGATTTTCAATTGTTGTTAATGCAAAGAATAATGCATCAGGTTTCCAGACTGAACCGGTTAACTTGACTTATCTCGAAGACGCCAAAAGAACTAAAGAAACACCTCAACCTTATGAACGCTTAATCCATGATGTTCTTAAGGGTGACGGAACCAATTTTGCCAGTTGGCCAGAAGTTGCCAACGCCTGGAAATTTGTTGATCAAATTCGTCGTGTTTGGGATATTCAACAACCAATGTTCCCTAACTATATTCCTGGCTCAATGGGTCCAGTCGCCGCTGATGAATTATTAGCCCGTGATCATCGTGAATGGGTTTACAAACTAAATCAATAATTCAACACGATTAAGCTGATCAAAGCTTTGATAATAAAAATGTAAATTTTTACCATATTTCCTAGTTATCTGTTAGAATGTAAAGTGAAATGTCCGTTAGAGATTTTTCTAAAAAGGCATTTTGCTTTATATTTTTAAAACTGTTTGTGCGTTGTTGAGCATTATCAAAATTTGTTTTAAGAAAAGGATGGTTTCAAAATGGCTGATCAAAAAGCAAACATTGGTGTTATTGGTATGGCTGTTATGGGCAAAAACTTAGCCCTTAACATTGAAAGCCGTGGTTTTACTGTTGGTATTTTTAACAGAACTGGATCAAAGACTGAACAGGTTGTAAAAGATCACAGTGACAAAAAACTGATTCCAAGTTACACCATTGAAGATTTTGTCAAATCTCTTGAAACTCCAAGAAGAATTATCATGATGGTTAAAGCGGGTGGTCCTACCGATGCCGTCATTAATGAATTGCTTCCGCTTTTGGACAAAGGCGATGTCCTTATTGACGGTGGGAACACAAACTTCCACGACACCATGGCAAGAAACGCAAAGCTAGATAAATCCGGAATCAACTTTATCGGAATGGGTGTTTCTGGTGGTGAACTTGGCGCTTTGCAAGGTCCATCATTGATGCCAGGTGGTCAAAAAGAAGCTTATGACTTAGTTGAGCCAATTTTAACCAAGATTGCTGCTAAAGCTCCTTCGGACGGTGAACCTTGTGTAACTTATATTGGTCCTAACGGTGCCGGTCATTATGTCAAAATGGTTCACAACGGTATTGAATATGGTGATGAGGAATTAATTGACGAAAGTTACAATATTCTTAGAAACCTTGCCGGATTTTCAGTAGATAAGTTAGCTGACATTTTTAAAGATTGGAACAAAGGAGAGCTTGAAAGCTACTTAATTGAAATTACTGCTGATATCTTAACTAGAAAAGATGATCTCGGTGATGACAAGAGCAAGCCAATTGTTGATATGATCCTTGATCGTGGAATGAACAAAGGTACTGGTAAGTGGAGTTCAATTGATGCCTTAGATATTGGTGTTGATCAATCACTTATCACCGAATCAGTTTATGCTCGTTTCATTTCAACCTTTAAACAAGAACGTCTCAATGCTGCAAAAGTATTACCAAAACCAAAGGGTAAAGTTGATTTTGATGAAAATACAATTGCTGAAAAAGTTCGTCAGGCTCTCTACTTTGGTAAAGTCATGAGTTATGCTCAAGGATTTGCTCAATTGCAAACTGCTTCTGACTTCTACAAGTGGAACATTAAGCTTGGCGATATGGCAAAGATTTGGCGTGCTGGCTGTATCATTAGAGCTCAGTTCTTACAAAACATTACTGATGCTTATGACAAGAACCCAGAATTAAAGAATCTGCTTCTTGATCCTTACTTCACCGATATCTGTGCCAAATATCAGGAATCAGCTCGAGATGTTGTTGCTCTGGCAACTAAAGCTGGTGTTCCAGTTCCATCTATGGCCGCTGCCGTTTTGTACTATGACTCATATCGTTCAGAAGTTCTCCCTGCAAATCTTCTTCAAGCTCAACGTGACTACTTCGGTGCTCACACTTATGAACGTGTTGATCGCCCAGGTAACTTCCACTACTCATGGTACAAAGAACAATAAAATTTAATTTAAAAATGTGAATGACAAAAAGCGCAAGTATTTAAAATACTTGCGCTTTTTCAATCTTCTAATTCTTCAATTAATTACTCAAAATGAGTCCCTGAAAGCCGATCCCAAGTTTCTTTCTTAACGTAATAGGGAGTAATTCCTTGGTCGATGGCTTTATTAAGTTCACGTTGCGCAACTTTTCTAGCAACAATCGTTGGAACTTTAATGGACATAACAGATTTATTGATAATCATTTGGTCAACATTTAAATCAGTTTTATACTCTAGTTTCCGTTCTGATTTTTTACCTTGTGGGCTTTTTCTTTTTTCTGCCATAACAACCCCTCCTAACATAGAAAGAACTTTTCACGCCTATAATATCAAATTTTAATTAATTTGTGTAACTAAAAGATTAGTCTCTAGTATGAACAGCATTAAATTTTTCCTGATACCAAGTATCCCAAGACTTAGAACTTAAAGTACCGTCTTCATTATACTTGGGATTGACAGTTGAAATTATATTTGATAACTGGGCAAAACAATCTTTTATGAGGTCATCTTTCATTTCCTCAGGAGTGAATGCATCGTTTTCAAAGATAAAATGGTTAATATCAGATAAAAAGTAATCAATTTTATACATTGAAAGAATTTCGAGATTATTTTTACGTAATCGGGGAATGTAAAAATCAATGAAATCACTCATTGCCTTTTTCTTGCTGTCATCACTTAATGCGTCAAACGTAACAGGTTCAGCCACGTTGCCACCTCCTCTATTTTCATTATGCCACAAATTCGTATTAGAAATCACAAAAGTAGTATTATGAAGTTGTTTACAAGAATATTTGAAAGGATGGAAAACAATGTCAGACAAAGTTTACAAAGATTATTTTTACGATGAGCCTGCGTATAACACTCATGACGGCGGATTTATCCAATTAGAAGAACCTAAAGTTCCAGAACAAAAGTTGCGAGTCCCTGCTCTATTAAAACCGGACAAGGAAACCGATAGTGATATGTACTATACGGTGATTGCCCAACAAGGCGAGACCCAGCTCTTACCTGGTGAAAAGACTAAAACATGGGGCTATAATGCCAGCATCTTAGGAAAAACAATTTTATTTAAGCGTGGCAAAGAAATTCATATCACACTAAAAAATGAACTCCCAGAAGTTACAACCTTTCACTGGCATGGTCTTGATGTTGATGGCCCAGTGACTGATGGTGGTTGTCACGCCCCTGTATATCCGGGCGAAAGTACCCAAATTCATTTTAAATGCGATCAACCCGCCGCAACTCTTTGGCTTCATGCTCATCCATGTCCACAGACTGCAATTCAAGTTTGGAAAGGTTTAGCAACTGCAGTCGTTGTTACTGATGATGTTGAAGCAAAGTTGCCAATTCCTAAGAATTACGGTGTTGATGACATTCCATTGATCCTGCAAGATCGTCATTTTCACAAAAATAATCAATTGGACTATCTGGCAGACTACGATCCTGATGGTGTTCAAGGTCCTACAGCGATGATAAACGGTACAATTAATCCTTACTTTGATGTCACTACTCAAAAACTCCGTTTACGAGTTTTAGACGGAGCCAACCGTCGCGAGTGGCGTCTACACTTCTCAGATGACCTTGAATTTACCCAAATTGGCTCAGATGGTGGCTTTTTACCTGAACCCGTTAAGTTTACTCACCTAATGATAACTTGCGCTGAGAGAGCCGATTTAATCGTTGATTTTAAGGGATACAAACCGGGTGATACTGTAACATTATTCTGTGATGATGTTGCTATTATGAGATTTAGGATCCATGAATTTGCTCCAGATAATTCAGTATTACCAAACCATTTAGTAGATATTCCTGATCCAGCTGTAACCCCAGGTTCACCGATTCATAAAGTGGTCATGTCTGGGATGGACGAAGAGGTCAAGATTAACGGCAAGAAGTTTGATATGCAACGGATTGATGACCGGCAAAAAATTGGTAATGTCGAATATTGGGATATTACAAACACAAATGACAAAGACGGTGGAATGCTTCATCCTTATCATATGCACAGCACTCAGTTCAGAATCATATCCCGCAATGGTCATGATCCATATCCAAACGAACATGGACTCAAAGACACTGTGGCAGTTAATCCTGGTGAAACTGTCAGACTTAAAGTTTGGTTTGAACACTTAGGCGTGTTTATGAATCACTGCCACATTCTAGAACATGAAGACGGTGGCATGATGGCTCAGTTTGAAGTTTACGATCCAAATCATCCTAAAAATTATAAATTAATGGATATGGATACATTGATGAAGGCTCTTTCAAAAGAGCGTGGAGTGGCAATTAAAGATCTTCATATTCCAGGAGAAAACATGTAACGTTTATATTTGCCAGTATCAAGTGAATATGATAACATTGATTTTGAAATAAAAAAGAGACAAGCCGTTAGGTGAGGCTCCTATGTGGAAAGATGCTACTACTCAGAAACGTCGAAAGACGCCAATGAGTCAGCTGTTCTAGTCAATACAAGGCTTGAACTAATGTGGCTGTTATTTTATAACTACAACACATAGTGCTAAAACTAAACGATAGGCTGAAAACATTTATGTCCAGTCGTTGTTTAGCGGCTGGATTTTTTATTTCAAATAAAATTTTGTTTCACTCGGAGGTGAGATATCATGACAGCTGAATTTATGGATCCTGGAGCGTCGAATTACAAATCTACCAAGGGAAAATTGGCTAAAATGATTTCTCACTTCCAAAAGTTCTAAAGAGAAATTATTAAAACCGATTTTCCCGTAATCAACATAGTTTGATTGCTTGATCGTTTGAATTTCTGCTTGTTGGCTTTACCGCTACGTGCTTCACAGGAATCATCTCGACTTCGTTTGTTCAAGTAAATCAAACTCTTGGGAATTCGGTGAAATAATTTCTCGGTGGTTTGGGGCATTTATGTGCTGACGCACTTGTGTTCAATCGGCTTAGGAAAGACCGAAAAACACTTCACTTGTTAGGAAACTAGCGAGGGAGAAATGTTTAGCCGTGCTAAATTGCCAACTTTAAGGTAACTATAGTAATCACGAGGACCTTACCTCCAAGAATTAGTGGAAACTAATTTTTGAAAAGTGACTGCTAAATTATCAACATAAAATTATAAAGACCTCAACGTTGTCCGTTGAGGTCTTTTTATTATTTCTTTTTAAATGTTGCAAGGTATTTATCAGATTTTTCTTGATCGAATTCCTTTTCAGATTTTCCAACTACCACAGTTGCTAAAGAATTCCCAACAACATTAACTGCAGTTCTGCCCATATCAACTAGCCGATCAATCCCCGCAATAAAAGTTAATCCCTGCATTGGAACGCCAATCGTGGACACCGTTGCTAGCAAAACAACGAACGAAGCTCCTGGAACTCCAGCCATTCCTTTAGAAGTAATCATCAAAACAACTAATAATGTAATTTGTTGACCAATCGACAAATGGATGTTATAAGCTTGAGCCAAAAATAAAGCAGCAAGTGACTGGTAAATTGCCGAACCATCCAAGTTAAATGTGTAACCAGTTGGAATAACAAAGGAAACTATTCCTGGATTTGTTCCAAACTTACCCATTTTATCGATCATTCTTGGTAAAACTGCCTCAGAACTCGCTGTCGAAAAAGCTAAAATGATTTCTTCTTTGATTACAGTTAAAAGCTCGGAAATTCTAAACCTAAAAATTCTTGCCACAATTCCCATAACAACCAAAACAAACGTAACCATTGTTGCATAGGCAATTAGCACAAAATAACTCAAAGGAATTAACGCATTAATACCCATTTCTGCAATTGCCACACCTATCAATGCACACACACCAATCGGTGCAAAATGCATTACCCAATTTGTTACTTTAAACATCACTTCTGAAACAGCTTGCAGAAAATCAATAATTATTTTGCCCTTTTCGCCGATTGCTGCGGTTCCAAGGCCAAAAAAGACACAAAAGAAAATGACTGGCATCATATTGCCCTGGGATAATGAAGAAAAAATATTAGTAGGAATAATTCCCAATAAGGTTGACCATATTCCAGTGCTTTTGGCTGCTTTTGCAGTTGCAACATATTGACTAATACTAGAACCATGGAGAGTATGTATGTTAATTAATGTCCCAGGATGTAAAAGATTTCCTACTACCATTCCTCACCCCTTTGCAACAGTAGTCATTAATTCATAATAAATAATTGTCTTTAAGCCACCTCTTCTCAGTTTTTTGATGTCTCCCATACTGGCTATTCCAACAGTTAGACATGAAATAACAATTGGAAGACCACTCATCTGCATAAGGCTACTAAAAATGGTACCGATATGTTGACTTTTAGTTGTGGCTACTCGGGTATGATAAAAAATAACCCCAAAGAATCTCCCTA
>DIDF01000047.1 GCA_002418005.1 Lactobacillaceae bacterium UBA5807 | reverse complement strand
GTTTTAAGACGGACCCTAGTTATTTTAGAAGAACTAGGAAATTCTTTTTATCCCCAAATGATATAATGGTGTATATTAATTTTCTTGAGGTGAATTAAATGAGTGACGAACTCACAATAGCTAAAAAGGTTCATGGAGAAATTTCCAATATTTTAGTTAAACAGATTTCTGAAACATTGAAAATGCATAACCAAGGGGACACGGTTCCCTTTATGGCTCGTTATCGAAAAGAAAGAACAGGTAATCTGGATGAAGTTCAAATCCAAAACATCTTAGATACAGCCAAAAAAATCAACAATCTTGATCAGAGAAAACAAGAAGTTATCAAAATAATCAAAGAAAGAGGAAAGATGACTCCTGTTTTAAAATCAAGTTTGGATAAGGCTCAAACTGTCCAAGAAGTTGAAGATCTTTATCTTCCTTACAAGAAAAAACGACGAACTAAAGCAACAATTGCTAAAGAAAGAGGACTTACTCCTTTAGCAATAAGCGTTCTTAAATTTGCGGATAATATTTCTGATCAAATTAAAGGTGCCTTGGATCCCCAGAAGAAATTGCCTGACCAAGGCTCGGTTATTCAAGGAATTCATGAAATTTTGGCAGAGGCAATCAGTGAGAAAGTTAGTTATCGTGAGTGGATTCGCAATTACACTTGGAAAAATGGCGATATTGTGGTTTCGGTTAAACGAAATGGAAAGGCTAACGATGAAGATGGCGTCTTTTTACAGTACTACGATTTTGATCAACCAGTTAAATCATTACCGTCATTTCGAACTCTAGCGATTAATAGGGGAGTAAAACAAAGCGTCTTAAACGTTAAAATTTCCGTTGAACCAACAAGAATTTTTAAATATCTAGAATCTTTATTGATTTCTAATCGAGAGGGTCAGTGTGCAGATATAATTCGGGATGCGATTAACGACTCTTATTCAAGATTTATTGCTCCAGCCACTGAAAGGGAAATTCGCAATCAACTCAGTGATTCGGCGGCAAGCCATGCGATTGATATGTTTGGCAAAAATCTATACAATTTATTGATGCAAGCCCCATTGAAGGGCAAAATTGTTATGGGATTTGATCCTGCTTATCGAACTGGCTGTAAACTAGCAATCGTTGATAAAAACGGCAAATTCTTGGCAAAAAAAATTATCTATCCTCACGAGCCTGCTCCTGAAAGTAAGCGAAAAGCTGCCCAGGGGGAATTTATTGAATTTCTTGAAAAATATCAAGTAGAAATGATTGCAATTGGCAATGGGACTGCCAGTAGAGAGTCAGAACTCTTTGTCAGCGAAGTAATTAAAAAAATTAGTCGGCCAATTTATTACGTAATTGTTAATGAGGCTGGGGCTTCTGTGTATTCTGCCAGTGAAGTTGCAAGAAGGGAATTCCCTGATTTTAGTGTTGAACAAAGGTCAGCCGTAAGTATTGGTCGAAGGCTTCAAGACCCCTTATCAGAGTTAGTTAAAATTGATCCTAAATCAATAGGAGTGGGTCAATATCAACATGATGTCCCGGAAAGTAAATTATCTGACAAATTGGATCAAGTCGTTGAAATTGCTGTGAATAGGGTTGGAGTAAATGTTAATACTGCCAGTCCAGAGCTTCTTGAACATATTTCTGGGTTAACAAAAACTTCGGCTTTAAATTTGGTTCAATTTCGTAACGAAAACGGCACAATAACGGATCGCCAGCAAGTTAAGAAAGTTCCTAGAATAGGACCAAAAGCCTTTGAACAATGTGTTGGTTTTTTGAGGATTATCGGTGGGAAAAATCCTCTAGATAATACAGATATTCATCCTGAAAGCTATGGCGCGGCTTCTAAACTACTTAAAATTTTCGGATTAACAACTAATGATCTTGGTAGTAAATCGGCTAAGGATAAGTTTTCTCAAATAGATATTAATCGGCTTTCTGGTCAACTGGAAGTTGGGAAACAAACCCTTTCTGACATAATTGCTGGAATTGAAACTCCCGGAAGAGACTTGCGAGATGAAATGCCAGCTCCGCTTCTTAGAAAAGATGTTCTTACTTTTGATGATTTAAAACCTGGGATGAAACTTCAAGGTACAGTTAGAAATGTTGTTGATTTTGGCGCGTTTGTCGATATTGGCGTTAAACAGGACGGTTTAGTTCACATTTCAAAAATGAGCCAAAAGTACATTTCTGATCCTAGCTTGGTGGTCTCTGTTGGCGATATTGTCAATGTTTGGGTTGAAGGGATAGATAAAAAAAGAAATCGAATTCAATTGAGTATGATTGATCCGACAAAATAGTGGTGAATAAATTGACAAATAGTGAACTGCAGTCACTTGTAGAAAAGATATCCTTAGAGTCTTTTGGCAAACCTTTTTTGGCTCATGCGTATTTTAATCGACGTTTAAAGACCACTGGGGGCAGATTTCACTTAAGTTCTCATGATATTGACATCAATCCTAAGATGCTTGAAAACTTTTCTATAGATGTATTAGTTGGAGTTATCAAGCATGAACTATGTCACTATCACTTATATTTAGCAGGCATTGATGCTAAACACGGAAGGAAATTCAAAGAACTTTTACAAGCAGTGGGTGGATCAAGATATGCTCCTACAGTTAGAAAGCCGCAAAAAGTTAAATATTGCTATGTTTGTAGTCAATGTGGTTTAGAATATAAGCGAAAACGGAAAATAGATCTTGGAAAATATGTTTGTGGTCGTTGTCATGGGCGACTTCATTTGATTAAAGAAAATTGAGGAGGCTTTATTATCATGGGTAAAGTCATTATAAGAGTGCCGGCCACTTCGGCCAACCTTGGTTCAGGAGTTGATTCAGTTGGAATTGCTTTTCATTTGTATTTTACAGTTATTGTTGAAGAACAAACTGAAAAATGGAAAGTAAATCATGCTTTGGGCAGTGATATTCCAACTGATAAAAATAATTTAATTGTTCAGACAATTTTAAAGGTTAACCCAAAAGTAATGCCACACCAGCTCACTGTCATTTCAGATGTTCCAATTGCCCATGGATTGGGTTCTAGCACAACTGCTGTCATTGCCGGAATTAAAATTGCTAATATTTTAGGAGAAATGGATCTTTCTTTAGAAGAACAAATTAATATTGGTAGTAAAATGGAGGGTCATCCTGAAAATATAGCGGCCGGCTTATTAGGATCGATGGTTGTCGCCAGCTTTGATGGTGAGAAGACTTTGGCCACTAAGATTCCGGTATCCGATATTTCGGCACTAATGTATATCAGACCTGATGGTATTAGCGAAAAGGAGAGCAGAAAAAAACTTCCTAAGACGATTAATTATGCCCAAGCAATCTATTCAAGTGGTCGAGAAAATTTATTTGTCGCCTTAATGGCTCAAGGTAAGTGGCAACAAGCTCTTCCTTTGATGGAAGGTGATAAATTCCATGAACCATACCGAAGTGATTTGGTCCCAGAATTAGCTACAATTCGAAAAGAAGCTCATCGTGAGGGGATTTTTGCTACCTATTTAAGTGGTGCTGGTCCCGCAATTGGAACTCTTGGAAAGAAGTCTTCTTTGATTGAGTTACGGATTAAACTAGAGTAAATGAATTTAAATGGTAGTTTTAGACTTCTTGGTATTGATGAAAACGGTGCTGAGGTACGTGGTGAATAAAGACCCTCTTAGGTAAAAAAGGGGTTGTCAAGGCAATTGGGCTTTGATATAATAGTTCTTGTTGATGCGGCCATGGCGGAATTGGCAGACGCGCAAGATTAAGGATCTTGTCGAGAATTATCTCGGTGGAAGTTCGAATCTTCTTGGCCGCATGATTAAAGTTCAAACCCTTCTCGTAAAACGTGGTTTGAACTTTTTTATTTTGCTTTTAAATACGGAGGATAAAATGCAATTTTACATATTTGATGTTGATGGGACTTTACTAGACACCCGTAATATGTATTTAGAGCCGTTACGAAGTGTTTTAGATAAACATGGTTATAATGTTTCTGATTCATTGCTTAACAGCCTTTTTGGCATTACAACAGAAGATGCACTTGAAATTTTGAAGGTTAAAGAAAAAGATATCATAAAAAAGGAATGGTTTGAAGGAGTTTTAAATTATTCTAAGTCAGTTAACATTTTTTCCGGTATTCAAGAATTATTAAGTACTTTGCAGTCGAAAAATAAAAAATTGGCTGTTGCCACCTCTAAGGTTAAAGAAGAATTTCAAAGAGATTTTACGCCATTTAATTTGAATCAATATTTTGATCAGTTTGTTTTTGCAAATGAAGTTAAAAAAGGTAAACCAGCTCCAGACATGATTTTAAAAGGGATTGAAAAACTTGGAGCCGATCCTAAACAAACGATTTATGTTGGCGATACAATTTATGATTTAGAAGCCTCACACAGTGCAGGAGTTCATTTTGGCTTGGCAGGTTGGGGAGGCTTTAGTTCTAAGTTAAGAGATAAACTAAATGTTGGTGATTTTTGGTTAGCCTCTCCTCCAGACTTGTTAAAACAATAAAAAAGAAGTTTACGACTTTTTGTTTGTCGTAAACTTCTTTTTTAGTATCCTGATGTAGTAGTTGTTGTGCCGGTAGTATTACCCGAACTGTTAGCGGCAGAGTTATCACCAACTGTTTTAACCTGGGTTTCACTTAAAGCTTTATTAGTTGTCAGTCCAAGAGCTGAACGAATACTGTTGGAAACTTTAAGAAGCTCTTGGTTTGAAACAACTTGATATGCAAGGTTATCAATCATGGCTCCTTGACCTTGCAGTGTTTGCGACTTCATATGGTGAGTAGCATTCCCATATTTTGCTCGAACAGCAATCATATCGTTAAACGTCATATCAGTCTTCATATTTCCTTTTAAAGAAGAAAGAATAGCTTTATATCTTGGGAGTGAAGTTATTTGGAGACCTTTCATAACTAAATCCTTGATAATTTCACGTTGTCTTCCTTGGCGACCATAATCGCCAAGTGGATCGGCATCACGCATTCTGGCATAATCTAGCGCCTGGGCGCCATTTAAAAGTACTTTTTTGCCCTTGGTAACATTGGCGTGGCCATATTGGAAAGTTAATGGCGGATTAACAGTCACTCCGCCAACGGCGTTAACCATTTTTTCCATACCACCCATGTTTATAATGGCATAAAAATCAATTGGGATATTTAACAAGTTTTGGACAGTTTTTACTGCTGTTCCTGGTCCGCCAATAGTGTATGCTGCATTAATCTTTTCGTAGGGAAGTGAATCTCCAGGAATGCTTACTTTCGTATCCCGGGCAACACTAGTTAACGTGACTGACTGTTTGGTAGGGTTAACAGATGCAACAATTATGGTATCTGTTCTACCAGTATAATGACGTCCTAAGGCACCTGTGTCAGTTCCAAGCAATAGAATAGATAGTGGCTTACCCTGCTGGATGACTGAGGAAACATTTCGTTCCTTTTGAATATTAGTGGCATCGTACGTTGTTTGAAAAGTATTTTGCGCATTCTTGTAAGCTCCATACCCTATGTATAATCCACCAAGGACAAGTAGCAAAACTATCCAGAAAATCCACCAGCCAATTTTTCTAGGCCGCTTTTTGCCTCTTCTATAATGTGGTTTACGGTCAGATCTTCGGCTATAAACTGGTTCGAAATCCTGTTGGTTTTCGCGTTGATCATTATCATTTCGCATAAAAAATTCCTCACCTATAAAATTCTGTTAAAAAGTATATTGCAAATATAAGAAGGCAATCAAATAATCACCTTTATTTAATTTTAACTTAATAATTTGCTGATTTATTGAATCGACATACCCAAGTATACCAAAAAATGATCTTGATTTGTGCTATAATACAACTTTGTTATCCAATAATAATAATAGTTAGGGGGATGAGAATGCTTATATTTATTAAAGCAATTTCAGGCGTCCTGATTATCCTAATCATGATTGCGCTTGGCTTTATTTTAGCCCGTAATGATTGGTTTGATGAGAAATCGACCAGCCTGATTGCTCGATTAGTTACTCAAATAGCTCTTCCAGCGTATATGATTTCAACTATAATGGGAAAGTTTTCTGCACATAAGTTACTTACCACCTTGCCTGACTTGGTGTTTCCTGTAATCTCAATGTTTCTTCTTTACATAGTTTCAATTATAATTGCCAGAACTTCCAATATTTCAATGAAGCACCGGGGATTATTTGAGTCAATGTTTTCTAATTCAAATACGGTGTTTGTTGGATTACCGGTAAACATGGCTTTATTTGGCCCAATCAGCTTGCCGTTTGTTTTGGTCTATTACATGGCTAATACCACCTTTTTTTGGACATTAGGTGTGTATTTAATTCAAAAAGACGGCAGAAATGCAGCGGTATTTAATTGGAAGCAAACCCTTAAAAAAGTCTTTTCCCCGCCACTCTTAGGGTTTATGGTTGGGGTGTTATTGGTGCTAATTCATGTGAAATTACCTGATTTTTTAATGCAGGACTTGACTTACGTTGGTGATCTTACTATTCCACTTTCCATGATTTTTATTGGTATTTCAATTAATAGTGTAAATCTTATGGATATTCATTTTGACCGTAGTAATTTTCTAATTTTATTAGGCCGATTTTTATTAGCTCCTTCAGTAATGACACTATTAGTTGTGTTTACACCAATGCCCATTTTGATGAAACAAGTTTTTATTATGCAGTCGGCGATGCCAATTATGACTAATGCCCCAGTCGTTTCCAGATTGTATCATGCGGATTCTGAGTATGCATCAATCATGGTTACTGAAACGACTTTACTTAGTTTAATTGTAATTCCCGTGTTAATGGTTCTGGTTCAAAAATTGTAAAGGAAAGTGTTACTTTTATGCCAATTTTAGTTATTATGCGACATGGTGAAAGTCAGGCAAATCGGGATAACATATTTACTGGCTGGAGCGATGTTAACTTGACTGAAAAGGGAGTCAAACAAGCTCATCAAGCTGGAAAGATCATCGCTAAAACTGGAATTCAGTTTGATGATCTTCACACATCCTTTTTAAAAAGAGCAATTATTACTTCTAATATTGTTTTGGATGAAATTCACCAGAATTTTATTCCCGAACATAAATCTTGGCGATTAAATGAACGACATTATGGTGCATTGCGTGGTCAAAATAAAAAGGTTGTTGAGGACCGGGTTGGCCATAAACAAATAAAAATTTGGCGTCGGAGTTTTAAAACTGTCCCTCCGCTACTGGATAGAAGAGATCATGATCGGCGCTATGATGATATTGGGGTTAAAGAGCCCTTGGGTGAGAGTCTGGAAATGGCGTACCATCGGATGATGCCATATTGGGAAGACAGTATTGCTCCAAGACTTCTAAATAATAAGAATCAACTTATTGTGGCTCATGGAAGTACTTTGCGAGCTTTAATCAAATATTTAGACCAAGTTTCCGATGATGGGATTAGCAAAGTGGAAGTTCCAAATGGTAAACCAATAAAATATAAGTTTGATCCAAAACTAAATATTATTAGCAAAGAGTATATTTCTGCCAATTAAAATCTTATCGGGAAGTTTTTTACTTCCCTTTTTTTGTTAATGCAAAGGAGAAAAAAGGATGAAAATTACTACTCAGCACACGATCATTACCCTAATTCAGACTTTTATTATGGGTTCGATAGATGCCTTTACCTTTCAAAATTTTAATGGGTCTTTTGTAAGTGCTCAGACGGGAAATTTAGTTGTGTTTGCCTATGAGCTTGCATCAAAAGGTTGGACAACTGCCTACGTTCGCGTGCCAGTTTTATTAGGTTTTCTTTTAGGGGCCTTTTTTCTCAAGAATATCGTCATACCATCACGAAAGATCGATCCGTTAGTATTATTATGCTTTCCATCAGCATAGTTTTTATGGGCGGTCTTTTGGTTGCAACCTATTTAAATGCTGGTGAATTGTTAATGCTTTTTGTATTAGGAATTTTTTCGGGATTCGAACTGACCATTTTTAATAAAGTTTGGCAGACTAGCGTCAATAATGGAATTATGACCGGAAATCTGAAAAACTTTGCTAATGACCTTTTTGAAGCTGTTGTTCATTCTAGTCATCAGGCTTTAAAAAATGCTGTCCATTTTCTTGCTGGAATTTTGATGTTTATTTTCGGGATAATGTACAGCACGTATTTTTTGTCGGCAACAGGACATTTAGTTTTTCTGTCTGGGATGATCATGAATTTATTTTTGATTTTAATAGTTGGATTTGTTAGAAAAACTGAAGCTGACTAAAACAAAATAAAAAGTGGGATTTAACCTTTGAACTGNNCAGTTCAAAGGTTAAATCCCACAATCTTTTAATTTAAAATTTACTTTCACCTTTGTCTGCTATGGCAAGGATAAAATTATAAAACTAAAGGTTTAATATTTTCGTATTTAAATACAGATTACTAAGCCAAAGCACCCATTGGATCCCATGGAAGAAGAACTTTTGGTTCTTGCTTTTGTTCTTCAAGAATATCTTTAGGTAGGTACTTTTTGTTGATAACAAATTGGTAAACAAATTCATTCATCCAGCTATCACTCATTACAAAGTAACCCTTTGTGCCAACTTTTTCTCCCCAACTGTTTTCAACTTTCCATTTAGTTGGTTTGCCATCTACTAAATCGACACCGGTTATAACCATAGCATGAGTCATTAAACTTTCGGAGTAATCAAGTCGTTGTGCTTTCGAAAGAGTTAAATCAGTATCAAATAATTCATCTGGAGCATAAAGCTTGGTATCCATGATACCTTTTTTGGAGTTAGAACTTTGGCCAACATCGCTACCAAACCAAACTGATTCTCCATTTTGGAGTTGCTTAATTACTAATTGCTTTAAGGTGTCCATCGGTAAGTTGAGATGCTTTACTGGTCGACCATTTACAACGTTGCCAAGCATTTCAATTGTATAGGTCTTATGATAAGGCTTGTCTTTGGTAGGAGCATTAATGAATGAAACATAATCTTCCAAATCTAACTTGATATACTTCTCATAAAATTGTTTTGGAGTTATATTCCGGTCAATATGATAATTTTTATCTTTATCACGATATTCAAAATCAAATTTGTCAGTTGGTTCACCCAACGAATAAACAAGCATTCGGTAGATATCGCTTAGCATTGCGTTTTTCTTTGAATTGATTTGGTCTTTAGACTGGTTATCGCTAACCATCTTTCTTAAAATAATTGCGTCATGGCGCAGTTTCAGATTAAGAAATTTATTTAGCTGAGCAGACTTTTCACTGTTAAAAGTTTCAGGCATAGCATATTTAGGAACAATCCCGTACTTTTCAATCAATGCACAAAGCATGTCCCATTGGCCGCCATCTTGTTGAGGAGTTTCCATTAGCCAAGCGACTTTGCGAGAGTCTAGGGGCTGATTTGCAGTTTTTAAAACGTTCTCTAAAAAGTAATTTGATTTTTCAAACTTGTCCCAAAAATTAGTAAAATTTTGTGAAAGCTCAAACCCATCTTCAACTTTTAAATCGTTCATTAGATGATGACGCATTGTGTTTAAAGCTGCAAACATCCAACAGCGACCACTTTGTTTTTGGTCTGGAACCTTTCCGGTTGATAAATCAATTGAAAAAGTTGGGTCCATTTTTCTATCAGATTCAAAATCTGCACTCGTTGCCAGAATTCCCTGATGGGTGACAGCCCGTTCAATTACTTTCGAATCTTTTCTGTCTTTAAAGTTTTCTTTGAAGTTGCTGATTTGGTCCAAACTGATTTCTGATGCCAAAAAAATCACTCTCCTTAATAATTTCTTATTTTACTCTCATCTTCTCAGAAAAAAAAGTTTGAAAGTTTTTGAAAAAATATTAAGAAAAGTGATATATAAAACGTTTGATTTATCTCACTTGAATAATTTGAGGCCCAGAGTCTCTGCCAACAATAACTGTATTAACAATATCTAAAAATAATCCGTGCTCAACTATTCCAGTCATGTGCTCTAAATCGGTGGCGAGTTGTCGTGGATTATCAATTTCATGTATATCTAAATCAATTACCCAGTTAGATGAATCAGTAATAACATGTTTTTTTTCATCCATTCGAAATTTCGGGTGATATCCTTTTTCTTTAAGACGTTTAAATAGCTGTCTGCTTCCGTAAGGGATGACCTCAATTGGTATCGGAAATGAGCCAAATTTATCAACCATTTTGCTTTTATCAACAATCCAAATATTCTTGGTCGAGTTGATTGCAACAATTTTTTCTCTAAGGTGGGAAGCACCACCGCCTTTTATTCCTTGGAAGTTTTTGTCTATTTGGTCGGCTCCATCAATGGTTAAATCGATGTGGTCAACATCATCCATGCTTTTAGTGGTTATTCCTAAAGAGTTTGCATGTTTTTTGGTTCTTTCAGAAGTGGGTACGCCAACAATATTAAGGTGTTCTTCTTTAATTTTCTTGCCAAGGGCATCTACCATATATTTTGCAGTCGAGCCTGTGCCCAGCCCAAGGACCATTCCATCTTTGACAAAATCTACGGCTGCCGTTCCTACTAACTGTTTTAACTCGTCCTGATTCATTTTCAAATTCCTTCCTAGAAAATGTTATTTGAAGATTTTCTCTGTAAGGGTTTACCAAACTTAATTTTGAAGGGATTGCCAGTTTTTGTCAATCAGTTAGGGGCTTAATAGTTTATAATTTTGTATTGGAAGTAAAATAAAAGTTCTCATAAATAGTGTGGAGGAATAAAATGGCAAGAGGATTTGAAATAGTAAGTAAATATAAGGAAGCAGATTTAAAATTACCATATCGAACAACCAAAAATGCAGCTGGGTATGATTTTCAAAGTGCTAAAGATTTGGTCTTACCTTCAATTTGGAAACTAAACTTTTTAAAAATTCTCTGGGCAATTCGTCAGGAGAAAAAACCAAGCGAGGGCCAGATCAGTGAAGCAAAGGAAGTTTTAAAGCCATTTTTGATTCCAACTGGGATAAAAGCATACATGAATCCTAATGAAGTATTAATTATTGCTAACCGTTCAAGTAATCCCTTAAAAAGAGGAATGGTTGTCCCTAACGGCATTGGAGTAATAGATGCAGATTATTATAATAATCCAAGTAATGAGGGCGAAATCTTCGTTCAGATGGTTAACTTTGGAATTGAAGATATCCACATAACTAAAGGACAAAGGATAGCTCAGGGAATTTTTCTACCATTTCTATTGGCGGATAATGATGCAGGCCAAATAAAGCAAGTACGAAAGGGCGGCTTTGGTTCATCCGATAAGTAAAAGTTTTGCAAAGCGGAAATTTTAATTAAATTCCTTAAGCTGTGATTTTTAAATTTTTCCGGTGGTAAGATTGAGATTGGAATAATTAGTAAGGAGAATTGAGTTGGCAAAAGTTAAAACCCACTTCGTATGTCAAAATTGTGGTTATATTTCACCAAGATATTTGGGGAGATGCCCAAACTGTAATCAATGGAATACTTTAGTAGAAGAGACGGTTACAAAACCAAGCGCTGCAAGCAAACGAAGTACTATCAGCCGTGGAATTCATCATGAACAGCCAGAACTTATCAATGACGTTAAATTTCAAAGTGAACCACGGGTTAAAACATCAATGGCAGAACTTAACCGAGTTTTAGGTGGTGGAATTGTTCCTGGGTCACTAATTTTAATTGGCGGTGATCCCGGGATTGGTAAGTCAACTTTGTTACTCCAAGTTTCTGGAGAACTAAGTAAAAAAGATAAAATTTTATATGTTTCCGGAGAGGAAAGTGCCAGTCAGATTAAAATGAGGGCTGACCGTTTGGGGGTTTCTGGCGACCAACTTTATATTTACCCAGAAACTGACATGGATGTGATTAAAAATTCAATCAATGAACTTCAACCAGATATTGTAATTATTGATTCAGTGCAAACTATGCAAGAACCTGGTTTGGATGCCATCACTGGCTCGGTTAGCCAAATTCGAGAAGTCACTGCCGATTTGATGAGTATCGCTAAGGGCCAAGGAATAACAATTTTTGTTGTCGGCCATGTAACTAAAGGCGGCGCAATTGCTGGCCCTAAAATTTTGGAGCATATGGTTGATACAGTTCTTTATTTTGAAGGAGATCTTCATCATTCATTTAGAATTTTACGGGCCGTTAAAAACCGTTTTGGTTCCACCAACGAAATTGGAGTTTTTCAAATGAATGAAGATGGCCTTCATGAAGTTTCCAATCCATCAGAAATATTTTTGCAAGAAAGATTAAAAGATGCCACTGGGTCTGCAATTGTTGTGGCAATGGAAGGAACCCGCCCAATTTTGGTTGAGATTCAAGCATTGATTGCTGCATCCGTTTTTGGTAATGCTCAGCGTACCGCAACTGGTGTAGATCGTAATCGGGTTTCTTTAATTATGGCCGTTTTAGAAAAACGGGGCGGCTTAATGCTTCAAAACCAAGATGCTTATGTTAAAGCCGCAGGGGGCGTTAAGCTTAATGAACCTGCAATTGATTTGGCCTTGGCGGTTAGTATTGCTTCTTCTTACAAAAATGTTGGGACTAGTCCTTATGAATGTTACATTGGTGAGATTGGCCTGACCGGCGAAATCCGTCGGGTAAACCACATTGAACAGAGAGTTTCCGAAGCATTAAAATTAGGTTTTAAAAGAGTTTTAATTCCGGCAAATAATTTATCCGGATGGACTGCGCCTAAAGGAATTGAGGTGATTGGAGTTAGAACCATTCAGGAAGCTTTGAGAGTGGCGCTGAATAATTAATTTTGAAAGGAGGAATTCTTTTTGAGAAGAAAAAGAATTGTTGAACTCGTATTTGCTCTAGCTGGAGCAGGGATTGGGGCAAGCTATTTCCCTTTGATATGGCTTTTGCTTCAAGTGAGATATGGAACTTTATTAAATAATGTAATTACCAACGCAATTATCGGTGCAATTATTTTCTATATTATTTCATTATTAAGTGGGAATTATATTTTAAAGGGCATGGATCAAATTGAGGCCCAATTAACTAAGCAAAGTCCCCTCAAACTGCTCTTCAGCACAATTGGTTTAATTGTTGGCTTAGTGGTAGCTATTTTAATTTCAACTGTGTTCTTTAGAGCACAATCATTTTTCCTGCACACAATTATTCCAATTATTTTGATGTTAGTCTTTGGATACTTTGGTTTTAGAATCGGAAATGGCCAATCGTGGAGCAGAATCTTTAATTTCCGAGGTCGTCGCAGTGAAACAACCAGCAAAAGTGATGATAAAATTATCGATAAACCAATTGACAAAAACTATCATCACTACAAAATTTTGGATACCAACATTTTAATTGACGGGCGAATTTATGACATTGTTAAAACGGGTTTTATTGAAGGAACCCTTTTAGTACCAAATTTTGTTCTATATGAACTTCAGTACATCGCTGACTCAAGTGATAGTGTCAAAAGGGTTCGTGGTCGTCGTGGATTAGACATTTTAAACAAGCTTAGAGAGGACAAATTGATCCCCATTGAAATGTCTGAAAAAGATTACGAGGACATCGATGAAGTGGACAGTAAGCTGATTCAGTTAGCCAAGGATATTAATGGGGTAATTATTACTAATGATTACAACCTCAACAAAGTAATCCAGTTTCAAAATGTTAAAGTTTTCAATATTAATGCACTTGCTAATGCGCTAAGGCAGAAAATCTTACCTGGAGATAAGCTTAACGTTATGGTCGTTAAGAATGGGACCGAGCGCCAACAAGGAGTTGCTTATTTAGATGATGGCACCATGGTTGTTGTCGAAGAGGGGAGATACTTCTTTAATCAACATATTGATGTTATTGTTACCAGCGCGATTCAGACCGATGCTGGTAAAATGATTTTTGCTCGTCCGGAACATTCTACTAAGAATATTTCAGATGATAATGAAAAAGATGACGGTAAATCCAGTGAAGATCAAAAAGATCAAAATCAACCCAAAACTAATCAGAAATAGTTTGTGAAGGTCTTGATATGAACGACCTTGCAGGAACAGTCAGAAAATTTTTCATCTTTATTTTTGCGATGGTTCATTGTACACTTTAAACATTGACATGATTTTCAATATTCTATGAAAGAGGCGTTATTACATTGGCAAACGATGCGATTCGAGTTCGTTATGCACCAAGTCCAACAGGTCATTTGCACATTGGAAACGCTCGGACAGCTATTTTTAACTATCTGTTCGCGCGACACAACAAAGGAAAGTTTATTATCCGAATCGAGGATACCGATACTAAGAGAAACGTGGCTGATGGTGAAAAAAGTCAGCTTGATAATCTCAAATGGTTAGGTCTTGATTGGGATGAAGGACCCGATATCGGTGGCGATTATGGCCCATATCGTCAATCTGAAAGAAGAGCAATTTATGATCCATTAATTAAGCAACTTTTGGATGAGGGAAAGGCTTATTACTCATATCGAACTGAAGAGGAACTGCAAAAAGACCGTGAAGCCCAGAAGGCTCGTGGTGAAATGCCTCATTATGAATATGAATATGAGGGAATGTCTGATGAGGAAAAGCAACAGGCTATTGAACAGGCTAAAGCCAAGGGGTTGAAGCCAGTAATTCGTTTCCGAGTTCCTAAAGATAAAGTTTATGCTTGGGATGACATGGTTA
>DIDF01000006.1 GCA_002418005.1 Lactobacillaceae bacterium UBA5807 | reverse complement strand
TCGCATATCATTGGCGGTGAATCCATCATGATAACGCGATACAACGAATCCTTTATTAGTACTAGTGTGTTTAAAATGCTTGCCAGTTTTTTCGTTAAGGTAGTCAATTATAGATTGCCAAGGAAACCCATTTTCTGTGCTACCTACACTATGGTTTTTACTTGTACTTAGTATTTCTTTATTTTGGTAATTCTTATTATTAGTAGTTCTTAGTGACGGGTTTTCCCTTGGACGGGTTTCCCGTCCGACGGGTTTCCCGTTCGACGGGATATCTGATAAAATCCACTCCATTCCTTTTATCTTTTTGATTTCGTCAAACTTAACGGACCGGACTAAATATCCAGCATTTTCCAATTCTTTTAATCCGTTTTGCAGAGATTCTCGTCCATCAACTGAATGTCGTTCAATTTCACTAACATAGAAGTTCCAATTATCAGATTGGCTCCATAGATATATAAATATCCCTCTAGCCTTCCAACTAAGACTAGCATCTCTAACAACTTTGTTACTCACATTCGTATAAGCATTATTAGTTCTCTTTATGAGTCTTGCCATGGTTTTACTTGCCTCCAATCTTATTCATCATCAATTAGACGTTGTGAATCTCCCGAAATTTATCTGAAAGTTCGTTAGGATCCATATGTGTATAGATTGTTGTAGTTTGAATACTGGCATGGCCTAGCATCTGTTGTAGTTCCGTTGAATCGCCACCATTTTTAATAAACTGCTTAGCAAAATAGTGACGCAATGAGTGTGGATATATCTTTGATTTTTTAATCCGTGCTGGTTCGGACAAGCTTTTCAACTCTTTCCGATACCAGGACTGAGTTTTACAGAATATAATGGCGTCATCTTGCTTACCGAGCATAAAACGTTTCAATTGTTTTTTAACAAATACTGGAATAGCTACAGAACGAGTTTTTCCTTTGTTCTCAACAGAAATAACCCGGCCCTCTAAATCAGACTTTTTAAGTGCACATACCTCACTTATCCGTAGACCAGTATTACCGATTGTAAGGATTAACAAGCGTAATTCCCCATCTGAATATTTTAGCAAACGATGGTATTCATTCTGATTAATCGATTCACGATGAACGGTAGTTTGATGCCGAAATTGTTTGAGTATCAAAGCTGATTTGTTATCCCAATTGAGATAGATATTAATGGCTGTAATCTTCTGATTCAGAGTAGTCAGCTTGTAGTGGTCACTTTCCTTCAAACTAAGCTTGTATTCAATCAAAGACTCCTTAGTCAGTGGTTTTCCAGCCAGCCATGTGTCCAATCTTTTAAGCGTATTGGCATAATTTTTAATCGTGTTAGTAGCTAGTTCGTTGTCACGACAATCTAGCAAATACTCGTTAATTTTTAAAGTCATGAGGCACCTCTAACCACTTGCGAATACTCTATATAATCGCAACCAAAATATAATCGTGTAATCCATTGATACAACAGCTTTTACGTGTCCTATATTTAGCCACCTCTTTTGACCCTGTTTGGCCGTCATTTTTATCGGTCAATTGCCTGTAAACCACTGGTAAACATTTCAAATGGTTCGCGGCCCCGCTGCTTGATTACAGCAATTTGCTTTTTCGACTTCCCATAAGTGTCTGGTTTGAGTTCTAATACTTTACCAACACCTGCTGATACTATCTTGACGCCTATAGCGTACGTATCTTCATATCTGACCTTGTCACCAACGTTAATTTTCATGCTGATCCTCCAGCCCAAAGAAATCTTCCAAAAGTGGTGCCCAGCCACCAGCACGGACAACTGACTTGTGCAGCTGATAACCAGCTGATGCAATCAACACAATTACTGTTAACCAGAAGGATAAAAATCCCGCTAGTAGGTAAACTTCGTACATAGAATCATTCCTTTCTCCTATTCCTCGCTCAAAATCTCGCTAACTGTTGTACCGGCTAAATCAGCAATCTTTTTCAATCGTCGTTTGTTAGGCATATTCAGACCATGTTCCCAATTATTTACTGTCCCTGAGAATCTTTTATAATGTTGAGTGCCATCAATTAAATTGATAAATTCCGCCATAGTCATACCGTTATTAATGCGTATTTTATGAATGCGCTTGCCTAATGTTTTGGCGTCCATAAATCTCACTCCTTAGCTGTATACTTGAGTTATTCCAATTAATCGAGGTAATCAATATGAATGATGATTTAATTAAAGCTATTCGCGTTCTGGCTAGTTCTGATCATCCTACTAGTGTGACCCGTATTAAGAAATTAAAAGAAATAACTGGGCTAAATGATGCGTTTTTACGAATCGGCCTTATCGAATTGCAAGCAAAAGGTTACCTAGACATTGTTTATTACAAAAATAAAATTAAACGGATCATATTAACCACTAATTTTCCTCAGTAATTCACTTGCGATAACATGGAGGTCTTTTTCGATTGCCCATAAAACGTTAATTAGCTTCTTCATGTGGATCATTTCTTTCAGATGTATACTTAGTTATTCCAATTAATCGAGGTGAATCTATATGAATACTGTTGAAATTACCACAACGTCTCACGATTTAGTTTCGGTCTCTAACCTAAAGAAAATTCAAACTAGGGATTTCATGGGTGAAAAGGTATCAATTACTGATTTTGCTGATTTTTCTTTAAATGATGCCCACGGAGACGTTAAATTTATTGGTGATACAATCTTTGACATTGGCCGAAGTGACATCATGAGTGTCTTATTCAAGTAACAATCTATAAAGTTCAGCAATGGTTGCCGCCATTTCTGAGCTTTTATTTTTTTCGATTAATAATTCCAATAAATATTCTCGTACTGCCTTTCGAAGCTCCTTATCCATTGTTTTTTCCTCCTATACTGTCTGTTCAACTAGTGGCATGATTCCCTTTGACTTCAAAAAGTCGTATAAGAATTTTTGTCCTGCTTGCGTCCACTTCAGCGTGTTGCGTACATGTGTAATGCCATCGCTATTCGTATACTCGTATGGTTCAATGTGCGTATAACCTTCGTCTTGATACTTGGCATACAGCAACCATGTTTTTCCTTGTTTGTATTGAATGCCTAAGCCGTGTAACAGCTTATTAAACTCACGCGTTGTGTAGCCGTAGTTCTTGGCGATCATCGAGATTGTTTCTAACCCCTTGTTGGATAACATCTTGTCGGTATAATCCGCTTTAGGTTTCAACACTGAAATCCTCTCTGCTTGGTCAGCAGCCAAACGTAATGCTTCTGGCAACGTAGACGGAACTTGAAATTTAACTTGATGTTCCATCTGGTTGAACGCCTTAATGTACTGGATCTTGAATTGAAGTGCCTTATCGCCTGTAAAACCCATTGCCAACAAAGTAAACCCATCACGATTCATGTAATACATTGGATATGATTTTCCACGATTTACGTAAACAGATTCTACAAACATATTTTTCGTAGCTGAATTTTTAGCCACCAAATTATCAATGTTTTGTAAAACGTTCTTGTGATCTTTTCCAAATGTTTCAGCAACTTGCAAACTACTGGTAACAGCTTGCTGCTTTTTCATAATTACCAAATCGTTCATAATTAATCCTCCTGAATCTCTAAAATCTTTGCCATTTGTGAACGAATCCGTCTTGATTTGGGTTCGTTACCACCCTTGACGGCTCTGTTAACTTGTGATGGTGCCACTTTTTCGTCCTGAGTAGTAAGCAACGCTGCCATGGCCTTTTGAGATAATCCATGACGCTTTAGTGCAGTCACATATTGCAATTCGATTTCCAATGCGGCTTTATCAATTGTTTGTTCTGGCATGGTTTCGCCTCCTTTCCGTAATTTATTCATCAAGTTATTGCATTATATGTACACTAGGTGTACTATGATCGCATAACAAATAAGCAATAAAAGACTTTCTTATCCTCTACATATTCGCAAAAATCCTAGATGATAAAGCTGTTTTTTTGTTGCTCAATTACTTGATGAATTTATATTAGCACCTAGTGTACAAAATATCAACTTTATTTTTACACTTAGTGCACATTAATTTGTCGCATTAGGAGATATTCATTGATATGACTGTGTTCGACAGAATAAAAGAAATTTCAGATAAACGCGGTTTGAGCTTGAGAACAGTCGCTACGAAAGCTGGATTAAAAAGTGAAACCGCAATATATAGGTATAATCAGGGTGTTACCCCTCGAAAAACCACTTTGATGGCAATTGCTAGTGTTTTAAATGTATCAGTTGACTATTTATTGGGTAATTCCGATGAAAGTGGCGATCCTACTGAAAAACCAATTGTTGATTTAAACAAGGATGATTCAATTTTAACTTTTGATGGTAAGCCTATACCTGATGAAGACAAAGAAATAATTCGGAGATTATTGCGGGGTAAGTAGTATAATGAACAGTTTTGAAAATGACATATTAGAAGACCTTTATAATTATGCGCTAGATCATAATATTGGCATACTTTCTAGCCATGAGTTTTCATCAAGTATGACTGCCCTTGCTGATACTAAAAAACGTTTAATTATCATCAACAGCGGCCAATCAAATAAACAACAACTACCTTTTCAAGTTGCACATGAAATTAGTCATGTGATGAATGGTGATAAATCTACACATTTATTAGCTTTTAATTCAATTCACTCTGATCCACAGATTGAAACACAGGCTAATCGCAGTGCAATCCAAATGCTGTTGCCTTATTATGCCAATGAACGACAAATTGGTTTAATGAACTACACCGATTTTATGAGCTGTTTCGCAATTCCATCTCACCTTGAAGCAATCGTAGTGAAAGAATTTCAGAAATATAACGATAAATCAATCTAGGAATTGTCCAAACACTGATGACGTTAAAAGCTGAAAAATTAGGAGGATTTTATGTTAAAAGAATTCAAATAATTTATAGCCCGTGGTAATGTAATGGACTTAGCTGTCGGTGTTATTATTGGTGCTGCATTTACGGCCATTGTTAAGTCACTTGTTGACAATATCATCAATCCGTTAATTGGTATTTTTTTAGGACAAATTGACTTTTCAAGCCTCGTATTTAAGGTTGGCAATGCCACATTTAAATATGGATCATTTATCAATTCCATTATTAACTTTCTAATTATTGCCTTTGTGGTATTTTTGCTGGTCAAAGCGATTAATAAAATGATGCCAGCTAAAGATAACTCTTCGGAAGAAACACCCACTCCCACAAAAGAAGAAAAGTATCTTTCCGAAATTGTTGAAATTTTTAAAAAAACACGTTAAAACGAATCCACTACCTACAAAGATAGTGGATTCACCATGCGAGTGTAGTTCAACGGTAGAACAATGAATTATCTAATGCCCAACAGTAAAGCCCCAATAGATGCAGGTTCGACCCCTGCCACTCGCATT
>DIDF01000070.1 GCA_002418005.1 Lactobacillaceae bacterium UBA5807 | reverse complement strand
TTAACTAGCACCACGCGTGTAATATTAGATTTTAGTAATAAGGGGGGAGTTTATTGTGACTCTTAATAAGGTTAATTATAAAGCCTTTATTTTGCCAGTACTTGTTGGCTTAATTATTTGGCTATGCACACCGATAAAACCAGTCGGAGTGTCAGTTGTTGCCTGGCATATTCTTGCACTATTTGTGGCAACGATTTTAGGCTGTATTACTCAGCCAATTCCGATCGCGGGTGTTGCTTTGGTTGGAATGACTTTAACCGTTTTACTAGGCGTTGTTCCGATGCAACTTGCTATGACAAGTTTTGGTAACTCCACAGTTTGGATGATTGCCGCTGCATACTTAATGTCTCGTGGCTTCATCAATACTGGATTGGGCCGAAGGATTGCTTTGATGTTTGTTCGTTTGTTTGGTAAGAAGACATTGGGCCTAGCATATTCACTGGTTGGTGTTGATTTAGTAACTGCGCCAGCTACTCCAAGTAACACTGCTCGTGCAGGCGGAATTGTTTATCCAATTATTGAATCACTTGCCCAAACTTTTGGTTCAAAGGGAAATGACGAAACCAGAAGCAAGATTGGGTCTTACCTAGTTTATACTGAATTTCATGGCAATATGATTACTTCAGCAATGTTCATAACAGCGATGGCACCAAACTTGGTTGCCGTTACCTTGGCAAAAACCTTGCATGTATCTATTCCATGGTTCACATGGTTCTTAGCTGGCTTAGTACCAGGTGTGATCTGCTTAATTGCCGTTCCATGGTTGATTTATAAAATGTATCCACCTGAGATCAAAGATACTCCTAATGCTAAAGAGTGGGCTGATAAATAACTTGCTGAAATGGGTAAAATGAGTACCCCAGAAAAGATTATGGGTTCTGTATTCATTCTTGCTCTTGTTCTTTGGATGATTTCAAGCTTTATTGGTTTGGATTCAACATTAGTTGCCTTCTTAGCTGTTTCAATTCTTTTGGTTACTGGTGTTCTTTCAGTTAGTGATGTTCTTCATGAAACTGGTGCGTGGAACACTTTGATTTGGTTCTCAATTCTAATTTTTATGGCCAATGAATTGAACTTACTTGGTTTTATTCCTTGGTTGTCTAAAACAGTTGCTGGTGCTATGCATGGACTGAATTGGGGAATTGTTCTTTTGGTCCTTGTTCTGTTCTACTTCTACATTCACTACCTGTTTGCTAGTGGGACTGCTCAAGTAACTGCAATGTATGGTGCTTTCTTAGGCGTTGCCATTTCAGCTGGTGCTCCTGCATTAATGTCAGCAATTTTACTTGGCTTTACAGGCGCTATCATGTCATCAACTACTCATTTCTCTAGTGGTCCTGCAACTGTTCTCTTTGGTTCCGGCTACGTTCCTCAGGGTACTTGGTGGAAACTTAACGTTGTTTTAGAGATTTTCTATCTGTTCGTATTTGGTATCATTGGAACTCTTTGGATGAAACTGATTGGAATTTGGTAGACTAAAAACGATAAAAAATTGAGGTTTTGATCCCAGAAGAAAAGGGTCTAAGTCGAACATTCTGGGTTTGAATGTTTGATTTAGGCCCTTTCTTTTGTGGAATTTATAGACGATGAAAGGAAATAAGTTTGAAATTTCGAACCACTGATAACGTTGAATTGGACTATAGTGATTCCGGCGGTGATGGTCAGGCCGTTCTCTTATTGAACGGAATTGGCAGTTATAAAGAGATCTGGCTCAAACAAGTCGAATTCTTGAAATCTTTGGGTTATCGCGTGATAAAGCTTGATGCCAGAAATCAGGGACAATCCCAGCGGACTCTTAAAGGGCGAAGAATTAGCAAACACGCCCAGGATATTAAAGAATTGCTTGATTTTTTAAATATTAACCGGTTTGTTGGCATTGGTAATTCAATGGGAGCTGCTACGTTATTTGCTTTTATTTCGCTTTATGGTTCTCGTCAGCTTGTTTCATTAATGGATATTGACCAAAGCCCAAAGATGGTCAGTGATGCCAACTGGAAGTTTGGATTTAAAAGTTTGGATTGGGATAATTTCCCAGCCTATTTGAAAATTCCCTTTGGCCCAGCTGCTTACCATGACATCGATGATGAGGTTTTTGCAGCAATGAAAAAAGCTCAGAGAAGTAAAACTTACGACGCCGAACTGAATTATCCAATGTTGGTGGACCACGCTTTTCAGGACTGGCGCGATGTTGTTTCGATGATGAACGTGCCTTTGCTAATAATTGCTGGTGAAAAATCTCCTTATTTTGATCCAAAGTTTGCTAAAGTGACGGCAGGGATTGCCAAAGATGGTGATTATCAAATCATTAAAAATTGCGGCCACCTTGTAATGGCTGAAAAGGTCGATGAGTTCAACCAAATTCTAAAAGAATTTCTAAACTGACCGAATTTATTGGTCAGTTCTCATTTCCATGAGCACCCGATTGGCGACTGATTCGTTAGTTATAACGTCGGTAATCAAATTTCCTCTAAGGGCTCCTAACAAAGCTCTGCTTTTAAATTTACTTTTGACGATGGCAAGTCTGGTTGGGACGGCAAGAATGGTGTCGATTGAAGCTCCGAATAATTTGTCACTATCACCGGGGTTTAAAAAGTTACCATTGATGTCAAAAGGTCTTCCATACAACATCCCAACGACTTTTTGAAGATCAACTTTTGGAAAGATTTGATCTTTATGCTGGCGCCAAACTTGAATGGAATCGATTGACGCTAAGGTACCAATACCGGCAAAGATCATGTCCATTTTGTTCATTGTCGTAAATGCTCGGATAAAAGCTGGTTCTTTTTCTAGAGCTGTCCGAATTTGATTATTAATGATATAAAGCGGTGCTGGAACTGTTAGGTAGTGAGCTTCATATTTTGCCGCGGCTTTTTGAACTAAAGGAGTTGACCCGACCGCAGAATTATATTTCAAATTATCACCCATAATTTGGGTAAATACTAAATCTTCTTTTACCTTAGTTTGGAAGTGGTTGATGATATTGGATACTGTTCCACCCCATGAAACACCAATTGTTCGCATACTTTGGATATAGTCCTGAATTGTTTGGGCGGAAAATTCAATGATGTTTTCGTCATCATCATTTGCGGCATCACCATCCATAAGGATATATGCATTTTGAATGCCAAACATCTTTTTGAATTCAGCTTCCAACTGTAAGTTCCGGTCAATTGGGGCGTTAATTGTTATCTTGACCAATCCTGTAGAAACAGCATCATCTAGATATTTTGTTATCAGATAACGGCTGAGATTATACTTTTTTGAAATATCAGCAATTGTTAATTTCGAAAGGTAGAAATCTCTGGCGACATCAGCAATTTGTTTTCGGTACTGTATTTTATCCAATTTCTTTCTCCTCATTTGGTTATTTCTTCCATTATATATACTCATAGAGTAAATTTTGTATTGAAATTTCAAAATTAGTTTACAATTTTAAAATAATATTTTAAAAATAGCAAAAATAAATGAAATATTTGAAATAATTTAAAAAACGAGTTAAACTTCCAAGTATACATAGTGAAAAAAGCAAATCAAATATAGAGAGGTAAATTATATGACAGAAACCGAAGACATTTTAAAATTGCACGCTGCTCATAATGGAGTTCTTGATATCAAATCTGATTTGGAAGTTAAAGACGCTAGTGAATTGGCCCATGCATACACCCCTGGAGTAGCAATTTTGTCCAAAAAAATTGCTGCAAATCCTTCATTAAAGAAAAAATACACAATTAGCGGCAAGTTGGTTGCTTTAGTTACTGATGGTTCAGCAGTTTTAGGCCTTGGAAATATTGGCCCAGCAGGTGGCCTGCCGGTTATTGAAGGAAAGGCTCTTCTTTATAAAGACCTTGCCAATATCAACGCAATTCCAATTGCGGTAGATCGGGTTTCTTCCGACGAAGTTGTTCAAACAGTTAAGAATATTTCTCAATCTTTTGCTGGAATTCATCTTGAGGATATTGCCGCTCCAAGGTGTTTTGAAATTGAAGACAAATTAAATGATTTGTTGGATATCCCAGTTTATCACGATGATCAAGAAGGCACTGCCATTGTCGTTTTGGCTGCATTGATCAATGCATGCAAGGTCACTGGTAAAGGCCTCAAGATGCTTAAGGTTGTCATAAATGGAGTTGGAGCCTCAGGGTTGGCAACTGCTAAACTTTTGTATGCCTGCGGTGTTAAGAATATTACTTTAGTTGATGTATATGGTGCAGTCACACCTGATGACCAGCGTTATAATGCTTATCAGAGAGACTTTGCAAAACAAATTGGAACTTCTGATTCATTAAAAAACAAGAAGTTAGCTGATGTTATTGATAACCAAGATGTTTTTATCGGTCTTTCAGATGCTAACTTATTGTCTGAATCTGACGTACTTTCAATGAACTGCAACCCAATTATTTTTGCTTTAGCAAATCCAGTTCCAGAAATCGATCCTCAGTTGGCAAAGCGAGCTGGAGCGGCAGTTATTGCTACTGGATCTAGCAAGTATCCAAATCAAGTTAATAATATTTTGGTTTTCCCAGGATTATTTAAGGGTTTGTTGGCTAGTGATATTTCTCATGTTGGATATGATTTGCAGTTCTCCATTGCCCAGAAATTAGCGGAGACTATTTCCGATGTTGATGCTGCGCACATTGTTCCAAGTGTATTTGATAAAAATGTGGTAAGAAATGTAAGTAATGCTGTTTGTGATTTCTCAAATAACCTTTCAAAAAAGGCGGTTGTTGGCGAAGAATAGGAGGCCAATAAATGGATAGCCCTGTTTCTGAAATTCATCTTCGAAACCCCAGTGATTATAAGCGATGGCGCAATTTTCTGGAGTCTTTGGATATTCATAATTTTTCCGATAAAGAAGTTCAAAAAATTGACACTACTTTGGCTATTTTTTCCGGTGATGATTTGGTTGCTACCGGATCTTTGGCGGGAAATACTCTAAAGTATATTGGGGTTTGCAACAAAGATGTTGTCAGTGGTTCGCGGTTCAATACGATTGTTTCCGCGTTAGTCAGCCGAGAATTTCAGCAGGGAATTTTCCATTTATTTGTTTTTACTAAAATTAAGTATTCGGCAAGCTTTCAACATGTTGGTTTCAATGAACTTGCTCATACTGATGATGCAGCGGTTTTGGAAGATGGCTCTCCGGATGTTAATGATTATTTGAATGATATTCCAAAGATTGCTGATCAAAAGGGCAAAAAAATTGGCAGTATTGTTATGAATGCTAATCCGTTTACCAGTGGCCATCGTTTTTTGGTTGAGCAGGCTGCCAAGCAGTGTGACCTTGTTTATGTTTTTGTTGTTAACACTGATGCATCCTTATTTTCCACTTCAGAAAGGTTCTATTTAGTAAAAAGAGGAACTGCTGATTTGAAGAATGTGATTGTGGTTAACGGTGGCGATTATATGGTCAGTTATGTGACATTTCCAGCTTACTTCCTTGCTTCATCAAAGGATGCCATCATTTATCAAACTACGATGGATGCTAGAATTTTTAAAAATATTATTGCCAAAGGATTAAACATTGACGTTCGATTTATTGGAACTGAACCTTTATCGCGGACCACATCCATTTACAACCAGGTTTTGCAAAGGCAGCTACCTCCAGAAGTTGAAGTAGATGAAATTGAGCGTCAAACTACGGACGGAAATTACCCGATTACTGCTACGGCAGTTCGTCGGGATTTAAAAGATAATGAGCTTGAAGAAATTAAAAAATTAGTGCCACTTAGCACCTTTGATTTTATTAAGGCTAATCAAGCTGAGTTAACAAAACGAATTAAGGAAGGAATGAACATTAATGGAAATTAAAAGTACGGCTGTTGCCGGAACTTTGGAATCTTCAGATATTCAAATTATGATTTCTAAAGGTTCATCTGATATTCAAATCGATTTGGAATCTGACGTTAAAAAAGAATTTGGTAAACAAATTAATCAAGTTATATCTTCAACCTTACAAAAAATGGGGATAACGGCTGCTAAAGTTAAAGCGGTTGATAAAGGGGCTTTAGATTGTGTGATTAAAGCTCGAACCATTGCAGCGGCTCAAAGAGCTACAAAAACAACTGATAAGCCTGCTTGGGAGGTGCTCTAAGATGAGTGACGAAACTCCAGAACGTTTACGCAGAACCATGATGTTTGTGCCAGGTAATAATCCAGCCATGGTAAAAGATGCTGGAATATATGGTGCTGACTCCATCATGTTTGATTTGGAAGATGCTGTATCAATGACTGAAAAGGATGCTGCTAGAGATTTAGTATACGAAGCATTGCAGACTCAGGATTACGGGGATGCTGAACTGGTTGTCCGGGTTAACGGAATTGATACTCCATACTATGCCAATGACGTTAAAGCAATGGTTAAGGCAGGAATTGATGTAATTCGTCTGCCAAAAGTTGAATCAGCTCAAATGATTAAAGATCTTGTTAAAGATGTTGCTGCCGCCGAAAAAGAGTTTGGCATAAAAGAAGGCTCAACTCATGTCATGGCAGCAATTGAAAGTGCTAAAGGAGTTTTAAATTCTCCAGAAATTGCCGCAGCTTCTGATCGAATGATTGGAATTGCTCTGTCAGCCGAAGATTACACTACCGATATGAAGACTCACCGTTATCCTGATGGGGCTGAACTTGAATTTGCCAGAAATATGGTTTTGCACTCAGCAAGAGCTGCCGGAATCGCCGCTTTTGATACTGTCTTTACAAACATGGATGATACTGAAGGATTTTACCGTGAAACCAAGCATATCCATCAACTTGGATTTGATGGTAAATCATTGGTTAACCCAAGACAGATCGCTATGGTTAATAAAGTTTATGAACCAACCCAAAAAGAAGTTGAAAACGCAAAGAACGTTATCAATGCAATTCAAGAAGCCAAGATGAAAGTCTCGGGAGTTATTTCAATGAACGGTCAAATGGTTGACCGACCAGTTGTTTTGAGAGCTCAAAGAGTCATGATGCTTGCTAAAGCTTCCAACTTAGTTGATGAGGAGGAAAATTACATTGAAAAATAGTGTAAATCGCGAATTACCCGATGACTTGATGAATAAACTTAATTACAAGCCATTTGAATCAACTGAAATTGGTAATCCTGATATTCAGCGAGTTGCCCCTTCAGTTCATGTCACTACTGGTAATGATAAGGTGGTAGACTCCATTGAAGACGTTGTAAAAAAGACCGTTAAAGATGGTATGACTATTTCATTTCATCATCATTTTAGAAATGGTGACTTTGTATTTAATAAAGTTATGCGGGTAATTATTGATGCTGGAATTAAGAATTTAACTTTGGCTCCCTCTTCTTTGACTGGTGTTATGAATGATATGGTAATTGAAGCAATTAAAGCTGGAACCATTACAAACATTACCAGTTCTGGGATGCGTGGATCATTAGGTGACTTTGTTTCTCACGGTGGTTTAAAGAATCCAGTTATTTTCCGTTCTCACGGAAATCGTGCGCGAGCAATCGAACATGGTGATATCAAAATTGATGTTGCTTTTCTTGGTGTTCCAAACGCTGATAAGCTGGGTAATGCTAATGGGATGGAAGGCGACGCTGTCTTTGGCTCACTTGGTTACGCATTAATGGATGCTCAGTATGCCAATAAGGTTATTTTGTTGACTGATAATATTGTTCCATATCCAAATACCCCAGCGTCAATTAAACAAACTCAAGTTGACTATGTCGTTAAAGTTGATAAAGTTGGTGATCCTGACAAAATTGGGTCAGGTGCTACCAGATTTACCAAAGACCCTAAAGAATTGAAGATTGCCGAGACTGTTAATAAAGTTATTACCAATTCTCCATACTTTAAAGATGGTTTTTCGTTTCAGACTGGTTCAGGTGGTGCTGCTTTAGCTGTTACCCGTTATTTGCGTCAGTCAATGATTGACAACAATATCAAAGCATCATTTGCCTTAGGTGGAATCACTAAACCTACTACTGATCTTCTTGAAGAAGGTCTCGTTAATAAAGTGATGGATGTTCAAGACTTTGATAAGGGTGCCGCAGCTTCAATGCATAACAATAAGAATCAACAAGAAATTGATGCTTCATGGTATGCTGATCCAGATAACAAAGGTGCTATGGTTGATCAACTTGATGTTGTTATTTTGAGTGCCCTTGAAATCGACACCAAATTTAACGTCAATGTTATGTCTGGTTCTGATGGGGTTATCAGAGGTGCCGTTGGTGGCCACCAAGATGCCGCAACTGCAAAGCTGACAATTATTTCTGCTCCATTGGTTCGTGGCAGAATTGCAACAGTTGTTCCCGATGTAACGACAGTAGTTACCCCAGGAGAGTCAGTGGATGTTTTGGTTACTGAGTATGGTATTGCCATTAACCCAGCCAGAAAAGACCTTATCCAAGCTCTAAGCCACATTCCAGGAGTTCCGGTATATACTATCGAACAACTCCAGCAAATGGCAGAGAAGCGAGTAGGAAAGCCAGAACCATTACAATTCACTGATAGAACAGTCGCGATGGTCGAATATCGCGATGGATCCATTATTGATACGATTAAGGAAGTTAAGGACTAGAGTGTCAGAGTGAAAAGAAGGGCGGTTAACCCTCGTAAGGTAAGTCTCCTCTAAGATAAAACGCCGGTTTTGCGTTTTGTCTTAGAGGTGCTTACCTCTAGAGGGTTGCCCTTCTTTTCATGTTTCAGCTATGTAAAATATATAGTTGTAGCCCATGAAGGTATAGAGACTTGGTAAAACGCCGGTTTTGCGTTTTGCCATAGAGGTTCCTACGTCTAGGGAGCTGCTCTAATTTACACGTTTCAGCTATGTTGAAAATATACTCATATCTTTAATCAACGTTTTCATATATAAACAAAGTTCAAAAAGATATAATAAAAAGAGGTTGCGACAATATTTTGCCCAACCTCTTTTGTCAGATTACACAAAAATGAGGTTATCTAAAATGACTAATTTATTTGCGACGGGAAGCTCGCAAGGAATTGAAGAGGTTTTGAATAATCGGGATCAAAGGGTAGCTTTTCAAGAAAATTTGGTTTCTAAGTTCCCTAAAGACGCGATTGTTGCTGTAAAACTAAATATTCCTGGGCCAATTAAAAATAATGAAATGATCCGGCATTTATTTGAACTGGGATTAAACAGTTTCCTTAAGTTTCTTAAATCAAAAAATGTTTTAATCAAATTGCAGGCAAACTGGAATAAAGAAACTGGCAATGAGGCTTTCTTCACTTCAGAAACCGAACCAGTGGAAATGAAAAAATGTGTCGTGGACTTCGAAGACAATGACCCTTTAGGCAGACTTTTTGACATCGATGTTATGGGTAAAGGCAAAGCTTCCTCAATTTCGCGGGTGATTCTTGGTTTGCCAGTTAGAAAATGTTTTATATGCAATCGACCTGCTAAAGAATGTGCTCGTTCTCGTCGTCATTCGGTGGCAGATCTGCAACAAAAGATTAATCAGGTATATCAAGCGGAGGTTAAAAATTGACTAACAACCAAAGAAAACTTACCCAAGTTGAACAACAGTTAGTCGATGATGCTTTAAAGTCTTTATTGTATGAAGTTGTTGTTTTACCCAAACCGGGATTAGTCGATCCAGTTTCCTCCGGCCCCCATCCTGATATGGATGTTTTCACATTTATTGACAGTGCAATAAGTCTTCGCACTTATTTTGAAAATTGTGCTGTCACTGGTACCAATTTTTCTGGTTATGATTTGACAAACTTGTTCCAAGAAATTCGTTTATTTGGGATTAAAGCGGAGAAAACCATGTTTGCAGCGACAAACAACGCTAACACTCACAAAGGGGCAATTTTTTCCTTAGGAATTTTTGTAACTGGAAAGGCATATTGTGTAAGCCATCCAGGGGACATCTTTGAAATTATTCAAAGAATGTTAACTGGTTTAACGAAAAATGATTTCAAAGGATTAGAAGATAAGCCCGAAAGTCAGCTAACTGCAGGTGAAAAGGAATATTTAAAATATGGAAGTAAAGGTATTCGTGGCGAGGCAGAAGCAGGTTTTCCTACGGTTCAAAATATTGGCTTACCTGCACTAAAGAAATTTTCTGGAAATAAAAATGATCGTTTATTAAATACTTTACTGATAATTGCGGAACATTCTTTTGACTCTAATCTGGTGAAACGTGCTGGGTCAAAAACCATAATTCCTTGGGTTCAAAAACAAATTGGTCACTATTTTGAACTTGGTGCAAGAACTACTCTTGAGGGCAGAAAATTTTTAGATCAACTTAACCAAGAATTTTTGGCACGCAATTTAAGTCTGGGTGGTTCAGCTGATTTATTGATACTGACTATTTTTATGGGTTTGCAGAATGGAATTTTAAAAGGATAAGAATTTTAAAATCTCGGCTACATTATGTAACTGAGAAATACATAGATTAGTGATTGTACAGAAAGGAATGGAGGACGTATGGCTGATTATTATCAAACTAGCGGTTTAAGTCAAATTAATTTGTCTGATCCAGTTGCCCGTACTGCGACTAAGGGGACTTTCATAACTTTGATCGAATGCCAAACTGACTGCATTATAAAAATTCATTCCAGTCGGATTATTCTGAATCAATTTGATATGATTGTTATTCGTGGGGTAAATGAAGTTGCCTTGGAAACCGTCACCGGTAAAAAAGAAGCCAGAATTTTGGTCATTAACCAAAATGTTTTGTATCCTTTGCCGTTGGTTTATTTAATTTCTAGTAATAATCGATTGTTCCATGACTTGATTCAAAGCCAAGAGAAAAGGGAACTTCACATTGTCTTTAATGACCTTAAAGGCAGTATCTGTGATGATTACTGTCAGATAATCGAAAAACTTGATCAAGAGAAGGTTGGTAGCAGCTCAAAACAGTTTCAACGAGAAACCGTCGTTGGTCTGATTTTAACGGAACTTATTCGCCAGCATTACCAGTAAATTTTGGTTATTGGATCTCAATTTCCCGGTAGCAACATTCACCGAATTGATAAGAGTGTTCAGAGTGGCACAATTTATGAATATCTCGTAGCTAATATTGCAACAGCCAATTTAACCTAAACTGCTTCATATTTTGGGTATCAGCCCACCTACTTCTCAAGATTATGTAAAAATGTTTTTGGCCAATCATTCTCGCAAGAAGTTTCCGAAATTAAAGTTGAGCTGGCAAAAACCTTATTATTAACCACTTCCGCTACAATTGAGAATTTAAGCAATCGATTAGGCTATAAGGATGCGGCTACTTTTAACCGAATTTTTAGAAAAAAAGTTCATCACACTCCTAGCAAGTTCAGACAGAAATTCACGGCTGAAAATAGTGTTAATTTGTAAGTTTCGTTGAAAATATGGTTATTTTTTACCGAAAAAGTAGTTATTTTTTTCATAATTGTTTAATAATTCACAAATTAGGATAAATAAAGTCAAATTTAAAGATATATAAAGCCCTTACATTTGAGAAAAATTACTTTAGAATTGAAAGTGTTCAATGAAAAAAATGTGTTTGAGAGGCTTTATTGTGAGTAAAATTAGTGGTTCTGATGCTGCCTTAAAAGTTATCGAAGCCTGGGGCGTTAATCACCTTTATGGTTATCCTGGTGGCTCATTTGATTCAACAATGAATGCTATTCATAATCAACAAGATAAAATTAAATTTATTCAAGTTCGTCATGAGGAAGCTGGCGCAATTGCCGCTGCTGCAGATGCAAAACTTACTGGAAAAATTGGTGTTTGTTTTGGTTCTGCTGGTCCTGGTGCCATTCATTTGATGAATGGTTTATATGATGCCAAAATCGACAGAGTTCCAGTTCTTGCTTTAGTTGGCCAAGTACCAACTACTGCAATGAATATGGACTTCTTCCAAGCCCAAGATGAAGGCCCTGCCTTTAATGATGTTGCTGTTTGGGACAGAGTTGTTATGACGGCTGACGCTATCCCCCGTATGGTTGATGAGGCTATTCGTCAAGCATATGAGAAGAAGGGTGTTGCTGTATTAATTCTTCCTAAAGATCTTGGTTGGGCAGAAATCGAAGACAATTATCAACCAAATGTTAATGCTGCTCAAAAACCACTTTATCCAGATCCAGATCCAGCAAAAGTTGATGAAGCAGTTAAAATGATCAAGGATGCTAAAGCACCAATGATTTACTTTGGCCAAGGTGCTAAGGGTGCTGCTAAAGAATTGAAGGCAGCTTCTGAGAAATTTAAGATGCCAATGGTTTCATCAGTTCTTGCTAAAGGGGTTGTTGAAGACGATTATCCAGCATACCTAGGATCAACTGGTAGAGTTGCTCCAAAACCAGGTGTTGAGGCTGGATTTTCTACTGACTTAGTCCTTTGGGTTGGTAATGATGTTCCATTCAGTATTTTCTTGTTCAACAAGAAAGCTAAGATTATTCAAGTTGATGTCGAAAGTGAAAAGCTTGGTAAACGTCGTCACAATGATCTTGGCATTTTAGCTGATGCTAAAAAGACTTTGGCAGCTATCACTGCAAAAGGTGAAGAAAAAGATGCTACTCCATTTTACAATGCTTGCTTAGCTAACAAGAATAACTGGGATGATTGGCAAGATTCATTCAAAGACAGTGATGAAATGCCTGTTCGTCCTGAACCAATCTTTGACGTTATCAATAAGGAAGCTTCCAACAAAGCTGTCTTTGGCGTTGATGTTGGTAATATTAACATTAACTTTGCTCGTTTAATCAAATTACATGATGACCAAATTTGGGCAACTTCTGGTAAGTATGCAACCATGGGATTTGGTATGGGTGCTTCAATTTCCGGAGCTGTAAATTACCCAGATCGTGATGTTTATAACCTGACTGGTGATGGTGCCTTTGCGATGTTGATGGAAGAGGTTTTGACCCAAGTTAAGTTTGGATTGAAAGTAATCAATATCGTCTTTAGTAACGAAACTCTTGGCTTCATTGAAGCTGAACAAGATGACGATTCTCATCAACCACATTCAGGAATTGATTTGCCTGATACTGATTGGGCTGGCGCAGCAAAAGCCATGGGTGCAAATGGTTATACTGCAAGAACCAAGGAAGAATTCCAGAAAGCAATGGATGCAGCTAAAGCATCAGACAAGGCCTCAGTCATTGATGTTAAATTTACCCACAAGATGCCATTTACTACTGAACATATGTACATGGATCCTTCATGGCAGGATAAAGATAAAGTTGGTGAGTTCGTAAAGAAGTATGACGCTCAAGATTTGAAGCCATTCAGCTACTTCTTGAAACAAGCTCAAAAGTAATTTAATAAGTAAATTGAGAGGTTGGTGACTCAAGTGAAAGTGAAATATCTTAATTACTCAGGTGAAGATTTAGATGGAATCAATCCCGTCCCAAAAGTTTTAGCTTTGGGTTTCTTTGATGGCGTTCATTTGGGTCACCAAAGAGTTATTAACACTGCAAAGCAAATTGCCAAAGAAAAACACTTACCTTTAGCAGTAATGACTTTCAACCATCATCCTTGCGAAATATTTAAAAGTGCAAATGATCTTTCAATGAAATATTTAAGCTCTTTAGAAGAGAAAATTAGGTTGATGGGCAATCTTGGCGTAAATATTCTTTATGTTGTTAACTTTGATCTTAAGTTTGCTAATTTAGCTCAGAACACGTTTGTTGATAAATATATTGTTGGTCTAAACGCTAAACATGTTGTTGCTGGATTTGACTATACCTTTGGCAAGTTTGGCGCTGGCAACATGGGAAGTTTAAGCTCTTTGAGTAATAACCGTTTTAAGGTGACAACGGTTGATCAGTTAAGTAGTCGAAAGGAAAAAATTAGTTCAACTAGGATTAGGAAGTTAATTAAACTAGGGAAGATTTCTCAAGCTGACAAGCTTTTAGGCCACAGTTACCAAATAGACGGTCGAATATATCAATCAGTCAACGGGTTGTTTCACTTTCTGGTGGATAATCCCAAATTACAGTTGCCTGTTGGTGGTAATTACATTGGTCGTTTGGCTAATGATATTAACGTTGAAGTCCCGGTTTCGATTAATGAAGCCGAGCAAATCTTCTTGGATTTACCAACTTCCATAGTCCTTAACAGTTTTTCACAGGCCGTTTCAATTGATTTGGTAAGAGAAAATTTGGCAATCTCCGCTGTTAAGCCTACTTTGCAGTCGCAAGTTATTTAAAAGCTCAACTTGAGTTAGATTACTTTTTGAAAAACAGTTCCAATTTGATTGCTTTGAATTGGAACTGTTTTTTGTTGGCTATATAATGGCTCATAAGATCAATTTTAAAAAATCAATATGAAAAGAGATTATAAAACATTGGCTAGTAAAGTTTGGTTTGTTACCGGAACTTCATCCGGCTTTGGAAAAGCAATCGTTGAGGAACTTTTGAGAAAGGGCGAAAAAGTCGTTGCGACTGCTCGGACTACTCAAAAGATTTCTCAGTGGCAAGATAATGAAAATGTGTTAATACAAAAACTTGATGTCACCGACCAAAATGAAATTAAAGTAGCCGTTAATGCGGCGGTCAAAAAATTTGGGACCATTGATGTTTTGGTCAATAACGCTGGTTGGGGTTACTTCAGTTCTCTTGAAGAAGCTAATTTGTTGGAAGCAAAGAAAATGTTTGAGGCTAATTTTTGGGGATTGTCTGCAGTAACTCAGGCGGTCTTGCCCATCATGAGAAAAAATCGTTCTGGCTATATTATTAACACCAGTTCAATTGCTGGATTGATTGGCGATGCAGGACTTGGTTTTTACAATGCTTCTAAACACGCTGTGGAGGGATTAATGAAAGCCGTTGCCCAAGAAGTTAAACCCTTTAGCATCAAGGTGACTAATATCGAACCTGGACCGTTTCGAACAAAATGGGCCGGCAGTTCTCACGCTAGTTCCAAAGAAACTATCTCAGATTACGACCAAGTCACTCATGCACAAATAAAAAGATTTGAAAGCAATTCAGGAAAACAGCCAGGTTCACCAGATTTGGTTGCCAAAGCAGTGTATAAACTTTCAACAATGAAGAATCCACCATTGCATTTTCTTTGCGGAAAAAGAGCCTATGAGGCCTCTTCAAGAGAGTTGGCGTTTCAAAAGTCAGAATTTGAAGCTTATAAAGAAGATTCTCTGCACTTGGAATATGGGGATGAGAAGTATTGGTCAGAGTGATAAATTGGCCGTTTTATGGTAGTCAAAAAAATTCGTTATCCCGTTTTTTAGGGTAACGAATTTTTGTTTTTGCCTCTTTTAGGCTTTTGGGATCAAGCATTTGCGGTTTGAAGATAAATGATTTAGACTTAATCCTTTTTTTGATTGGCTTGAATATGGTAATTCAACAATGTTGCCAATAAAGCCAAAACTGCTAAAACACTAACAAAGCCAAATCCTGCCTGGCTACCATTCAAAGATCGCAGTGTCATTGATCCTTGGCCAAATTTTTGAAAGTTTGCAACCAAGGCTGCCAAAATTCCTACGCCGACTGATCCTGCATACTGTTGAATCATATTATAAAAGGAATTTACGTCAGGCGAATTTTTGGCAGGGACATTAGTAGCTGCATTTGAGATTGTGTTTGAAAAGGACAAGTTAAAGCCAAGCCTAAGAAAAGCAAAGAAGCATAAGATGACAATAAAGTTTAGTTGATGAATAAATATCAAGAAGAGAAAAGTTCCAATCGTTAAGCAAATGTTTCCAATAATGACCGGTCGAGCAAATCCCTTTTCATCCGCCCACTTTCCGGCAATTGGTGAAATGAAAGCTCCTAATAAAGCTCCTGGAAGCATAACAATTCCTGCGGCAAACGGAGAACCACCAAGAACATATTGAAGGAAAATTGGGATTAAAAATGATGATCCAATGTTAATGCATTGAAATGAAAAATAAGAAAAAGAAGACAACTTAATTATTGAAAATTTTAAAATCGAGAGGTCCATTAATTGCGATTTTCCGTGGCTATTAGAGTAACTAAACATGATTAGGGTAATCACACCAACCACAAATGGGATCGCAAAAGCGGAGCTAAGGAGACCATCTGAGCCAATCTGACTGATTGCATAAACAAATGATGTAAAAGTAATCGCCAAGAGAATCAGACTGAGAACATCAAAAGATTTATCAGGCCAAATGGTTTGTTTCGAATATAAATTTGACCCATTACCAGACTAATCAAAGAAAGTGGCAGAACAATCCAAAAAATCATTCGCCAAGACATGGTTGAAGAAATAATTCCACCATAAGTTGGACCTAAAGCCGGAGCAAACGAAATTACCATTCCGGCAATTCCAGTCATTGAAGCAATTTTATTTCGCGGAATTTGGGTGAAGATGATGTGAAACATTATCGGAGTTGCCAGTCCTGTAGAAGCGGCTTGAAGTAGTCTTCCGATTAACATTATTGGAAAACTTGGTGCTAAAGCACACATAAGATCCCCTATGGTAAATGAAATGGCGGCGAAAAGCTGGATATATCTTGCCTGGAATCGTTTAAGCAGATAAGAGGTTGTTCCCATAATGATCGTAACCATTAAAAGATAGCCAGTTGTGACCCATTGGACAAATCCTAATGAAACCGAAAATTCTTTTGAAAGCTCCAAGTAAGTGACGTTCATTGAAGTTTCGGTCAAAATCCCCGTGAATGAAAGGATTATGACTGTAAATATAGCAATGTATGTCTTTGAGTTGACCTTTTGATCCATTTAAAACCTTCCTCTCTGATTTCTATCCAAACAAAAAGATCGAGAAATCTCGACCTACAAACTAATTTATTTTTTGCTTAACGTTTGCCAATCAATGTCCCAAAGAACACCCATGGCTTTTTCACCCGTGTGGACAGTGATTGCTGGGCTTATTTGATTATTTGAAAACTTAGCTTCTGGAAATTCGACTCTGAGCTTATCTTCCCAACGTTGGCTGTTATTTTGATCGCCAGCGTTAACTACAGAAATTCTTTGAGTTAATTCTGGATCCGCGGGCTTATTTTTTATTAAATTACCAATTTTAATTAAAGCTTGGCCCATAGTTCTGGCTTTATCCAAGGGCACAATTTTGCCCTCTTCATTGAAAGTTAGCATGGGTTTTATTTTAAGCAAATTACCAAAGAAGGCCGAAGTATTCGAGATACGTCCGGTTCTAACTAAGTGACTTAAGTCATCGACTACTAGACAAACGTGGATTGAATCCCTTAGCTGTAAAAGCTTGGGCATAATTGTTTTAGCGTTTTCGCCATTTTGGGCCATTCTTGCGGCCAGAAATGTTAAATCAGCTTCACCGGCACTAGCAATTTTTGAATCAAAAGGAAATACTTTTATTTTTTTTACTGTTTTTGAATAATTTACCAGATTTGAATAAAACGAAGTTATTCCCGAAGAAAGGTTTATACAGATTACTTCCTGATATCCTTTAGCAGCCAAATCATCAAAGGCCTCCTGCATTTGATGCATAGTGACCTGAGCAGTCGATGGCAGTTGCTTTTCAGAAGCCATCTTTTGAAGAAATTCTTCTGCACTGATATCGACCGCATCTCTGTATTCTTGATTGCCAAAAATAATTGTGATTGGCAGAACAGTAATATTATATTTGTTGGCTAACTCTGGAGATATATAGCTTGCACTATCGGTTAAAACAGCAGTTTTCATTAAATAAAACTCCTTAAAATTCGTTGTAATGACCTTTGTAAACCACACTATTTTACCTTTATTGGAAGAATTGTACAACAACGCGGGACTTCGACCAGATTTTCTGGCTTCAATCCCGCGTTGTGTTTTTTATACAAAAAACTAATTATTTAATTAATTTATCAATTAATTTATCCAGCTCTTTGATATAACTATCAAGCTTTTCGTCAGAAGCACTTTGAGTTTTGGCAACAATTCCCAAATAGAACTTAACTTTTGGTTCAGTTCCTGATGGTCGAACTGTCAGCCAAGTCTCGTCATCTAGCCAGTACTTCAGGACATTTGATTCTGGTAAGCCAGTTGAAGATGATTTACCATCTTTATCAACAACTGTTTGGCTTTGGAAATCAGCGTGTTTAATGACTTTGTGGCCATTAAATTCAGTTAGTGGATTTTGACGTAATTCATTTAAAATATGGGCCATCTTATCCTTGCCATCAAGACCATCAAATTCTTTGGCAATTGTCTTTTCAGCATAATACCCATACTTTTTAAACATTTCTTGGACACCATCATAAAGGGTCTTACCTTGGCTCTTGTAGTATGCTGCAACTTCGGCAAGCAAAAGAACGGTTTGAATAGCGTCTTTATCTCTGACAAATGGTTTAATAAGATAACCATAACTTTCCTCAAACCCAAATTCGAAGGTATGGTCGTGTTCAGTTTCATAATGGTGAATTGCCTCGGCAATGAACTTGAAGCCGGTTAGAACATTTTTAGTTGCCACGCCATAAGAAGCAGCAATTTTAGCTGCAAGTTCAGTAGAAACAATTGATTTAACAATTGTAGCATTGGTCGGCAGATCACCAGCCCGCTTTTTGGCGGCTAAAATATAATTTAACAACACACTGGCAATTTGGTTACCAGTGAGCAATTGATAATCACCATTTGGCTGACGTACCGCTGTTCCTAGTCGATCGGCATCCGGATCAGTTGCAATCAAAACATCGGCGGATAACTTCTTACCTAATTGTTTTGCAAGGTCAAATGCTTGTGGAAATTCTGGATTTGGAAATGGTGTTGTTGGAAATTCTGGATCGGCAATCGTTTGTTGGGGAACAACTGAGTAGTTGCTGAAACCAGCTTCTTCAAGGGCTCTTCGAGCAATAACTTTACCAGTTCCATGAAGTGGAGAATAGACAAACTTCATATCTTTGCCAATTTTTTTGACTAAATCCAAATCAATATTTACTGTTTTTACTTTAGCAAGATAAGCTTCGTCGACGTCTTCACCAATAAGGTTCATTGTCTTACTTTCTCTTAAAGTAGTTTCAGGAATAACCTTAATTGCGAATAAATCTGTGGCCTTTCGAATGTAGGAAGTAATTAAATCAGATTCCTTTGGTGGCATTTGGCCGCCGTCTTGGCCATAAATCTTAAAACCATTGTATTGTTTGGGATTGTGGCTGGCAGTAATCATGATGCCTGCATAAGTTTTTAGGTGACGAACTGCAAAAGAAAGTTCAGGAGTAGGGCGAATGTCATCAAAAACGAAGCTCTTGATGTTATGAGCACCCAGCACTTTAGCCGATTCATGAGCAAATTCTTTTGAATGATATCTGGAATCAAAACTAATGGCAACCCCTCGATCCTTGGTTGCTTGATCTAAAGTATCCATGAATTTTGCCAAACCTTCTGCGGCCTGGCGAACAGTGTAGATATTCATTCGGTTAGTGCCAGCACCAAGAACACCCCTCATTCCAGCCGTTCCAAATGAAAGAAAGGTTCCAAATGCATCTTTTTTTTGATCCTTGTTATTTTTCATTTTATCCAAGTCAGCTAAGATATCGTCAGGTAAATGGGGTTGTTTTGCCCACTGTTCATAAGTTGATTCGTAAGTTTCAGTCAATGCCATGTCCTCCTCTTTATTAATTCGCCTTTATTATAGAAATTTAGTAAGAAACCGTCAATGATTTTACTAGGCAGAGTTCCTATTATGACCGTTAAGCTTGACTTTAACGATCAAAGAAAATATGATTATTTTAGTAAAATATTAAACTAGAAATAAGTTATTTGAAGGGGGGAACATTAAGTGGCAACAATTAAAGATATTGCATCCAAGGCCAATGTTTCAATTACTACGGTCTCTCGAGTTTTAAATTACGATAAAACTTTGTCGGTTAGTGATTCTACCCGGAAAAGAATTTTTCAAGCAGCCGAGGATTTGAATTATTCAAAGAAAAGAAAAGTAAGCACTAAACGGGACACGTTGGCGATTGTTGACTGGTATACCGAAGAACAGGAACTGGATGATCTTTATTATCTTTCACTGCGGATGAGTGTTGAGCGAGAAGCAGAGAAGCTTCAGTATAAAATCAAGCGTTATTTTCGTGGGTCTGATTTCAGATCAATTGAAGATGCCACTTCAGTAATCGCTATTGGAAAGTTTAGCGACGACCAAGTTGAAAGACTAGGTAATTTGGCTGCCCAAATAGTGTTTGTTGATTATGATACTTTAGGAATTGGTTATAACTGCATAGTGACTGACTTTCAAAGTTCAACTAAACATGTAATTGACCATTTTCTGTCAAAAGGGTTGACCAAGATTGGAATGATTACTGGAACTGAGTACACGTCCGATCATAAAACTAAAATTGCGGATCCAAGACTTGAATACTTTAAACATTATTTGGAAACTAAGGGGTTATACAACCCAGAATATGTGTTTAATGGTGATTTTTCAGTTAAATCCTCTCATGACGTGGTTGAAAAAGCCGTTAAAAAATTGGGAAATAATTTTCCCCAAGCCTTGTACGTGGCTTCCGATCCAATGGCCGTCGGCGCAGTCAAGGATTTGTTTGAAAATAATATAACTGTTCCCCAAGATGTAAGTGTGATTAGCTTTAATGATACTTCAATCGCAAAGTATTTTATGCCGGCATTAACTTCAATTCATGTGGCAACGGATAAGATGGGTGAAGTGGCAGTCCAGGTATTGGATAATTTGAGACTGCAAATGCATAATGATATTCCGCAAAAGGTTGTTATCGGAACCAAGTTGGTGAAGAGAGATAGTAGCTTGTAACAGAGTGCAAATGCGAGCGTTTAGGCCCGGCTGAAATAAGACGGTTCAACAGAAATCCAGGTTTTGGATTTTTGTTGAACCGTTTTATTTCTTTAGGGCCTGCTCACATTTGCACGTTTCCACTATATAACAAGCAAAGACCAGGCAGAAATCCCGGTTTTGGATTTTTGTCTGGTCTGCTTATTTCATTAGGATCTGTTCATTTTTGCACATTTCGGCTATATAACAAGCAAAACCTCAATCCCCAGGCTTGATTTTATCTATCAGATAGGTCAGTCCTGTGGCATTTGTCCCAATAAAAGAGGCAATTTCAGGATTGGCCTCAGTAATTGAGATTGGCACAAAAGGAAATTCTTCTTTGAGCTCATTGTAAATTTGTCGATCTTTGGTATCATTTCCGGTATGCAAAACTGATAACTCAATGATTCTTTGGTTGTGCATTTGTGAAAGCTGTTTTTCCCAGAAATTTGGCAAAACTTTATCTTGACTGCTCCTGGCAATAAAATCAAACTGATTATCATGAAAATTAAAAATATAAGCAACTTTTAAATGGCTTTCGATTTTACCACGAATTTTGCCGATGATTTTTTTCTTTATCAGTTTACTGTTATCAGTAATTGAAAAAATAATTCGAGTGTTTTGTCGACAATGGTTTAAATCTGATAAGATTTTATCTATTGAAAGATCTTTAGAAATGTCTTTTGCGGCATTTTCAACTTGATAGGCTAGCCCTGCTGCTGTAACCTCGCTATCAACAACGGTTACGTGACTGTGACTTCTTTGAGCGGCCTTTTTAGCGATTTCATAAGTGTTAGTTAAAGCACTGCTTAAGTGGATTGAAAGGATTTGGCTGCCATCTTGGCCAAGATCATTATACAAGTTTACTAAACTGTCTTCGTCCGGTTGGCCAATTGTTAAATCAGTGTGAGTATTGTTTAAAAGTTGAACAAATTTTTGGGTACTCATTTCATTTACATAACCAAAGAGCTGCTTGTTTTTGTAAATTGGTAATTTGATTACGTTAATATTATGATTTAAAACAGCATTTTGAGAGATCGCTGCTCCAGAGTCCGTTACAATTTTAATATTTGTCATTAATATCCTCCCCACAAAAATCTTGGTGGTTGTATTTTACTATAATCACATACTACAATGAAAAATAAAGATTATATGATGGATTCACAAGTCTTTTTTAAGCTCTCAATTTTTGTTAAAAATTTAACTAAGAGGAAAGTTATGAAAGGAAAATACAAGGTAATTCAATTTTATAGTGTACAACTTGATTTTGATGATTCCGGAAACTATATAATTAAACGAGATGCAACTGGAAACTTTAAACTTCACAGTTGGCGGATCGGTAAACATACGAAAGGAAAATTTCAAGGTGAAGGCCAAGTTTTTAAAACTGAAAACAATCTGTTTGCTGCTATTGTAAAGGCAAACCCAGTAGCTTTTAAGGATCGTCATAGTTATACTCCGATGGATCGCTTTACAAGCCAGTTTATCTCCAAAGAACTTTTAAAAACGGCTCAACAAGAATTGAATAAAGAACAAAAATAAAAGGATTGGAATTTTTTCCAACCCTTTTATTAATTATTTAAATAGCTTAGCAAACTTTGTTAAGTGTTTTACTTCTTAAGCAATTTTACAGCTGCAGCTTTGACATCGTCGTCAGACATATCCATGTATGGTTCCATTTCTTTTTCAGTCTTCATGGTGTCATGATCGTTATGCTCCATGTAATAGTTCCAAAGAGCATCACGAACTGGCGTGTCAGCGTCATCGCTCCAATCAAATGCTTCGCTCATCTTTTTGTTAAGCACATTTGGTTCTGCCATAGATAACAACCTCCTCTTTCGATCTGATTCCATTATAGGTCTAATGTTGTTGACTGTTCAAGTTATGATCAATTTTTTTCACTGAGTTTTAGGATCCAGTTTACCTTTGGGTCAGGCTTGTTTAGAACTTTTTCGTCTTTGCCTAGGTCCTGGTTTCGCGAAATCACGGTTCCGCTAATTGGGGATTTTAAAGTAACGACGGCTTTATCACCTTCGACATCCAAAAGATCATCTCCTGAAGTTAGCTTAGTTTCATTATTGGGAAAGTCAACGAAGGTTATCTCACCCATTTGTTCGTTTACGGAATTGTCAATTCCCAAAAGGTAATTTCCTGATGAGTCTTTGGCGTACCAGACACCATCTTTGACTTGGGGATTAAGATAACTTGGCTTTTTTGGGCCGAAGAAGAAAGCTTTGATTTTTTGCCACAATGACAATTTAAACACCACCTTAGATTGATAAGTCTATTATAATAGACTCAGACATAATAAGCGAAAAGAGGGATCTTATGTACTACATTGATATGCGGCGTAAAGGTAAAGTAGTTTATGATGCAGTTATAAATCAGTCACTTGATAATTATTTTGCCAATGATTTAAGACTGCCAGGTCACGGTTTTATGCTTTACCAAAATCAACCATCTGTCATTATTGGTAAATATCAAAACGCTTGGGCTGAAGTGGATATGAAGTATTTACGGGAGCATAATATCCAATTGGTCAGAAGAACCTCTGGTGGTGGAGCAGTTTACCATGATCTAGGGAATCTAATTTTTGAAAATATCTATGTTAATAATGATGATCATTTTGGTGATTATGGTTTTTACGCTGCCCCAATTTTAAATGCCCTTAAGAAATTAGGAATTAATGCCCAAATGAAGCAAAGAAGTTCCGACTTGATTGTCGAGGATAAGAAATTTTCTGGGATGACAATGTTTAAAAGTGGTCATGATATCGCTGCCGGTGGTACTTTGATGTATGACTTAAACATTGAAAATGCCAAAAAAGTTTTAACTCAAAATCAACCTGAAAAGGCCAAACGTTTAGGGGTCCGATCTGTTAAGAGTCCGATGATAAATTTGAAGCAATTTCTTCCTCAAGACTGGACAATCAATGATTTTCGTGAATATATTCTAAAAGAAGTATTTGCAGTAAAATCCTTAGATGATATTGAGGTCTACCATATGACAGATGAAGATTGGGCCAAGGTTGACCAACGGATTGAAGAAAAATATGGGACTGATGAATGGAACTATGGTGAGAATCCTGGCTATGATCATTATGCGGATGCTATTCTCGACGGAAAGAAGTTGGCAATTAACTTTACAATCGACAAGGGGAGAATTAGCCAGTTTAAAATTAACCCATTTTTTGATGACCAGGAGAAGCTATCAGTTATTGAACAGCGAGTTACAGGCAAAAAGCCAACTGAAAGAGTAATAAAAAAAGCAGTTTCCAAATCCAAGATTCAAGATGTTGACCAGGATGAACTAAGTCAATTTATTTTTGAAAATTTGAATAATAAATAAAATATAATTTTATTTGGCAAGGCAAACGTTGTTTTTAAAGCGTTTGCCTTTTTTAAAATTAAAAAAATAATTATAAACTATTGACATTTTTTAATCTTAATCTCATAATACGAACCATCAACTTGAAGTTAGAAATTTGCCAAACGATCACAGAGAATCATCGAA
>DIDF01000073.1 GCA_002418005.1 Lactobacillaceae bacterium UBA5807 | reverse complement strand
CTATATATAAAAGTCTATTTAGCATAAACGTTATTCACATACTCATCAACCGCTCGCAAAGCATCAGCAACATCTTCAGCAGAAATTGCAAACGGCATCTGTTCCATTGTTTCGCCAGGAATTGTCGCCTGTTTGCCAACCTTTAAAAGATCCTCATCAGAAACTCCTTGAAGATTCAAATCAGCCAAAGTAGTTGGTAGGCCAATCTTCTTGTTGAAGGAAATATACTTATCTAAAACATCATTTGAAACATTATCCAACATTAATTCGCTAAGATAACCATATGCCACCTTTTCCCCATGCATAATCTTTTCAGAATCACCCTTTAAAGCGGTGAACCCATTATAAATTGCATGAGCAGCTGCCAATCCTGAGCTTTCAAATCCTAACCCACTTAGCAATGTATTAGACTCAACAACAGTTTCCAAAGCAGCAGTGACAACTTGGCCCTTAACGGCAGCTACGGCCTCTTGGCCATGAGCAAACAAATTATCGGCACAAGTCTGCGCAATTGCTAGAGATGCCAATGTTGGTGACTCACCAAGCATTGACTTGTTATAGCCACGGGCAACATCTTGAGCCTCGATATTGGTTGCCATTGCGTCCCCAATTCCGGTGATAATCATCCTAACTGGGGCATGAGCAACCACTTGAGTATCGACCAAAACCAAATCTGGGTTCTTATCATAAAAGGCATACTTAGTAAATTCCCCTTCTGGAGTATAAAGCACAGACAAAGCTGAACAGGGAGCATCGGTCGAGGCGACAGTTGGCAAAATTGCTACTGGCAATTTAGTTTTATCAGCCACATTTTTAGCGGTGTCCAATGTTTTTCCACCACCAAGGCCGATTACTAAGTCCGATTTGTCCTTTTGAACATCTTTAACGATACGATCAATTTCTTCTTCAGAGGCTTCTCCATGAAATTGTTCATGAGTGACTTCAAAACCCTCATTCGCCAAAGTTTTGCTTAACTTTTCACCAATAATTGACCAAACATTGTTATCGCACATCAAAAGCGGCTTTTTGCCTAACTTTGAAAGATACTTTTCGGGATTATCAAATACTCCCTTTCCTTGAACATAATGAGCCGGGCTTGCAAACATTCGCGTTGACATAATTTAATACCTCCATCTAAAAGTTTAGCCAAGACAAATTCTTGTCTTTTGTAAACACTATCAACAGCTTCTATTTTAAACCTTCTAAGGCTTTAACTACTATTTTTATAACAATAAAAGCACAAAAAAACTCTTCCGTTTCCATTGGAAGAGCTTTTATATGTCGTGTAGTAATGAAAAAGAAATGTGTTTGTTAGTGATTTTTAGTGCTTTACTGTTAGTTCTGGTAACTTTACTCCGGAGACAAACTGCCAATCTTTTTGATAGTAAGCCTGATCCCAAAAATTCCATTCCATTTCGCAGCTGCGAAGAAACGTATCTTTTACTTCGTTTAAACGCTGCTGATCATACTTAGGGGCCAGTCGGTCAATTAAGTTCATCAATCCCTGGGTGGCGTCCGTGTCAGCATTATCCTGGTCTCTCTCACCAATATCGTTTGGCAAAGTCAAACCAGAGTAGAAATTAATCCAAGGAGTGAATGGATTGGTTTTTGTATTTTTGCCATTCTTAACCAAAGAATCGGCAATCTCTTCATAAGTCCAAGGACAAGGAAGGATTCCTGCAGCAACATCGATCAAATCCTTATTACCTTGAACCAGCATATGATCAGTGTAGAGCTCAGTTAACGGAGCAACATGTTTGTGCTGAAGTGATTCATAAGAAACGCCGGCAACAGCGCAGAAATTCTTATGGGCTTCGGATTCGTTACTCAGCAAAAAATCGATTGAATTGATAAAAATTTGGGCGTCTTCTCGGTTTTCCGCCTTAGCAATCCCGGCGGCGTCAACTTTCAAATAGGCATTCAGATAATTCCAGTCTTGAGTAACGTAAAACATTAAGGCTTTTTTAGAAATATTCCCAGAGGCAAGGCCCTTGATGAAGGGATGGTCCATAATTGCATTTAAAATAGGCTTCCCAGCATCTATTAACTCGGTTGAAAAGGTCATTGGCAAAATCTCCTTTGCAATAATTTTTCAACATAAATACTGGGAAAACTATATTTTGATAGTCTTTAATTTAAACGACTTTCCTTCGCTGGTTCTGACCAGATCAGGTTCAAAGGGTATTTCCCAGCACAAGGCACCCCTAGTGTTTATGTTACCTAAATTATATCATGTTCCGGAATGGATGAAAATCTCGTTTTATCGGGCCACAATAATTTACATAGATTAACGAATAACCACCTTTAATCCATAAGGAACAGTTTTATACATCCAATAAGAATCGGCAACTGTTAGATGAACACAACCGTGAGAAGCTGGTTTGCCCAATTCTTCGGCAACTGATTTAATATACTGTCCTTTAGCATTAATTGGAACGGTATGGAAAAGGTAGACCCCATGATCAAGCCAGGAGACCCAGTAACGGCCACCTTCTCTTTCCAAAGGACTATAGAAATAGGTACCGCGTTGAGCCTGGATATGATAAGTACCCTTCGGAGTTGGGGTATTCTTTGCTCCGGTTGAACAGATCATTGTATATTGAACTTTGCCGTTTCCATAAATATAAACATTTTGCTTCTTCAAACTGACGTATATCCACGGATTCTTCAATTTGGACCAAACCGGATAAGGCTTGTTTTCTGAAGGCTTCCGCCAATTTATTGGCTTAGAAACAGTATTGCTTGACACTACTGGACTTGGCACTACTGGATTGGCAGCGGCTTTAGCAGAACCTGCAGTGATAAATAAAGTAAATGTCAAAGCAGCTCCTAATAACACGGCCTTTATTATTTTTTTCAAATTAATATCCCCTCACTATGTAAAAATAAGCACACCTAATATAATAAACCCAATGTAATTTCTGCTGCAAAGATAATCAAATTTTTTCTTAAAAAACTACTCTTTCTTAATAAGTAATCAACTTATTCTCAGCCACAATTAAAAGGAGCAAAAAACTAAACTGAGACTTTTTACTCCTTTATTTACTCATATTTTTTAATTATCTTCGAGCTTTAATTGCCCCGGAAAATACCCAGTTTCGGCATAATAAATAAACCACGGGCAGCACCACTGCCAAACAAAATAATGGAATCAACATTCGGTTTACAAATGCAAAGTGGCCCAAGAATCTGGCATTGCCCACACAAAAGGCCCAACTGCAAAGATACGTCAAATAGTATTTACAAATCATTTTAAACCCGACTTGGTGATGGTCAAAAAGCCAACTACTGTTAAACAGTAAAACCACCATAGTAGGAAGCCCATATGCAATGGCCATTGCTTCAGCGGGCCGGGTGGTTTGCAGCATAACAATATATATTATGTAAGTGGAAAGTATATTAACAGTGGCAACAATGCCAAATTTAACGAATTGCAATAATCGATCCATGATTGAAGCTCCCCTTTGTTTAATCAACACACTAAGAGTAGTTTCTGGAGCTTAAGTGGACCTTAAACAAGAAAGGGATTTTAGCCAATTAACTCGCTTAACTTAAGTTGCGGACAGATAAAGAGTCTGAAATTGGTTATTTATCCTTTCGTAGCTTTAGGCATAGCAAGTAGGCTAAAATCCCACATTGCAACTATATAAGATCAAAAATCTTTACAAACACTCATCCCGCCTGATCATACCCAGGCAGTGCAGTTCGAACCGAAGCAACAACTCGGTTATCATCAACTTTAAAAGAGTAAAACTCTGGATCCATTCTAGCAATCCGGCCATTTTTTAAAGTGAAAAAAATTTCAACGTTTGCTTGAGCATTTTGCATTGTGTGAGCAAAATTCTCTGCGGTTCGATGATTTCTAAATTCAATATTCATTTTTTGAACCATACTGCCAGCCATTTCAACTTGGACTTGGCTCATAATCTGGTCTTCATAGGCGCGATAAGGATCCATGAGAGTTATTTTGGCACCAGAACTCATAATGAATTCCCCCTTTAATCAATTTTACATACCATTAACTAACATTTTTGATGGCTTAATTATAAAAGCGCTTACAAGGAGAATCCAGAAAATCGACGTTTGAATTTCAAACTCAGTTTTTAGCATCAATGCTTAAATAATATTTAGTTAAAATAACCTGCATCCAGGGAGCCAAAATCAAGTCCAATAACAACCCAATGACCAAAGAAGGGCCTTGCCATTGTTCATAAAGTGAGAGGGAAACCTTGAAAAGAAAACTAGTGAAGAAGCTCATTCCAAAACCATAGGCAAATTCAGTAACAGTAAATATTGCCTGAATGATAAATACTCCCCAGAAATGGCCGTGAGTATCTCGATAGCTTTCTGCCAGAATAGCCGTTGGTGAAATTAGTATTTTATTTTGGATTGTTTTGCCATAAATCATATCTGCAAAAGCAAATTTGGTATTGATCCAAATGCCAGGAATTATCAAAGCAATTACTCCAAAAATAGTAGCCAAACCTTTAAGGATGCCGTAAATCAAAATGATCCCAAAACGTTTAAATGATGTGAAGGCAACAAAATCATGCCTAAATCGATAATCGCCAGTAACGTTAGAATGGTACACGGCAATCGCAAAAGAAGAAGTGACGACCATGACTAGTAAGACCAAAAAGATTTCCACCGGCAGCCGCCAATATACGCCATCGCCGACAATTATTCTACTGGTTAAATTAGCCCAGGAAAAAAGTCGGTTCATGACTAGGACTGGTAAATAAAATATTAAGTAGGAAATAAAATGCCTTGCATATTCTTTTGAGCCACTGATAACCATTTGCCACATCATGATACCATCACCTTTAATTTCTAATTGTGTCTCAATTATACTTTGTTCAATTTTTTTATTTAAAATTTATCGATAATTCTGCAAAATCACTACTTTTACCAAATAATTACATCCCCCGTTGCCAAAAAGCGGTATTATCTTTTTGGGAGGGCGATAATATGATGAAAGGTAAAGGATTACTGATTGCTGCACTTTCTGCAGCAATGTTTGTACCAGCGTTTGGAACCAGTACATCTGCCGCAACTTGGCACAGTGGTGCCCCATCGGCTTTACGTGGTAATTGGCAAGGCAGCAAACATGCTGGTGGTCGATATAGCACACTAAGTATTTCCAAGAGCAAATTCACTTATCATTCTTGGGAAACTCCAGATCCTGGTTCTGCAAGCAAGCTTCAATATAAAAAGTCGGGTTCGACTTACACAATCACTGGAAGGCAATACGATAATGCTCCTGCAAGTGGTTATAAAGAGACTTATAAGATCAAAGTTTATAGCCACTCAAAGATATATCTGAAGTCCAATGCTTATGGAATCAACGGTTACTATTACAAATAATTTTTTGACCACCTTTCATGGTGGCTTTTTTTTAAAGATAAAAATTTATCCGGAAAAATCTTTAAAAAAATTAAAGATCCGTATGTCAACCGATAAAGTTTGGAGTATTATATAATCAAGTATTTGTTTTTGGTTATTATTTTGAGGAGAATTATGTTATATGAAAAGACATTTAGTTATTAAAACCATAAGTTTTTTAAGCTTCTTTCTAATTGGGCCAGCTTAACTGGTATTTCTAATCCGGCAAGTGCTAAAACTACCCAACCAAAGGTAATTTCTGAAGTCCAAAGCTTCTCAACTAAAACTTACAAGTTAAAGAACTTTGGTAAAAACACCTTTGCTTTTAAGAAAAATTTCAAAACAAAAGCTTTCAAGTTATCCAGCGAAAAAAATGATGAATTCACGATATCCAAAGTTGCCAAGGTAAAAATTAATGGCAAATACCTCAAGTTTGATTATGTGAACTCAAAGTTACATAAAAAAGCTGGGTTTGTTGAACAAAAGTACTTGAAGAACTACGTTGTAAAAGCACCAAAATCAACAAAAACTGCTGTTTCCGTCACCTCAAAAAAATCTACTGCTAAACCAGTTCAGTTTGCCCAAACACCTGAAAGTGCGCAGAGCAATCCGAGCCAGAAGACTTCTCAAGCAACTCCTACAAGTACCACACCCCAACAAGTAAGTTCACCAGCGGCAGTTTCAAGTGAACAAAATACAGCTGCCTCAAATCCTTACCCATCTCAAAGTTCAACTCCGAGTGCTCAAGAAACCCAGGTATACCCAACAACGTCCACTGCGACTGAAAATCCTCTGGGGACAATCCTGAAAAATATAATTTATGCTCTCGCCGGTCAAAATCCGACCGATACTTTACAAACTGACTCTTCTCCAGTAGCAACTTCGACACCAACATCTCCCGTTGCAACTTCGCCAGATTTTACTCCTACTGAAAATGAGAGTTGGCCATCTCGCACCATTACTTATCAAATTACCACCACTGATCCACTCTTAACTGATGATTACCAAAATGCAATCAGTGACTGGAATAGTTTGGGTATCGTTCATCTCGTACCCGTTAATGGTAATCCAGATATCACTATGGGTAGTCGAGATGCTACCGCTGAAGATAATTCGATTAAAAGAATTGGAGAAGCTTATTTCTGGCATAATTACCCGCTTAATGCCGCTGGATTTCAAACTACAAATAAAGCAGAAGTAGATATTGTCACTGATTCAGCTTATACAAATGCTAATGCTGAGCAAGCAACTGCTATTCATGAAATAGGTCATGCTCTAGGATTGAATCATAGCCCCAATTCAAGTGATATTATGTATTACAGTGCTATGAATCCTTATACCCAAACAATTTCACAACAAGATAAAAATACTTTGAATGAACTTTATGCTAATGAAAATTATTAATGTATTCTAAGCAAAGACCTGGTAATGGTTAAAATCATTACCAGGTCTTTTGTGTAATCAGGTAAAAAGTTATTTAACTTGAACGATGAAAATTCACCTAAACATTCAAAAAGAATGCGTTATTATATAACCGTAAAGTAATGTTGAAGTAAGGAAAATAAATTATTCACTTCAGTAATTGCTTTAAGATCAACCAAGTTTTGAGGAGGTAGTTTTACATATGCGTCGTAAACAAATTCTTAAATCACTGGTTATATTAAGTTCTTTGGTCACGGGAATTGGGATATTTGCTAACACAAATAATCCTGTTCAAGCGAAAGTAAACTCTGAAAAAGTCAAGATTGTGTCCGAAAAGCAAACTTCTTCTAATAAGGTTTACCGTTTACTGACTACCAGTAAAAATGCCTATGCCTACAAGAACAACCTGAAAACTAAATCATTCAGACTGGTTTCAGAAAAGAAAAATGAGTTCAAGATCAGCAAGACTGAAAAGGTAAAAATCAATGGCAAGTATGAAACCTTTGATTTCATTAAATCGCTAAACAATAAGTACTCTGGGTTCGTAAAAGCAAAATATTTGAAGTTAGTTAATGCAAAAGTAAGCAACCCCAAGGTATCAACTAAGCCAGTGACAAAACCGGTCGTTTTTGCCAAGCCAACTAGTTCTAGTTCATCCACTCATTCTAGTCAGTCGAGTTCAAGTAAGCCTGCTTGGTATTCCTACTCTAACCCAACAAATCAAAGCAGTTCAAACCCAACCCAATCTTCAAATCCACAACAAATTGTTGATTATCCAACAAACGAAATCAATCAAATACTTTCAAACTTTTGGAATCAAGTCAATTCAATCTTTTCGTTTGAAGCTCCCACTGACTCCCAAGACACTCCAGATGAAGGAACCAGTTTCCCTAGCAGAAACATTACTTACGAAATTGATCCAAATACGAGCAGTCAATATTACCAGGACTTTCAGCAGGCAATTTCAGATTGGAATAATACCGGAGTAGTCCATTTGGCCCCTAAAAATAATAACCCTCAAATTTATTTAAGCGTTCAAAATGCTGATTCCGAACAACAAAATGAAGCTGCAATTGGAATTACAGAAACGCACAGTTCATCAACTATTAACGCTGCAGGTTATCCAACTTTGGTTTATGCTCAAAGTACATTATTTGGAAATATGCTGGCTGACAAAGCCCCTGACGAAGCTTTAGCAGTCGCAACTCACGAAATTGGTCACGCTTTAGGTTTAGCTCATAGCCCTAATATGACTGATATAATGTACAAGAGTGGGATTAATCCCAATGTTCAAAAAATCAGTCAGCAGGATATCAATACGTTGAACAAGTTGTACGCAAACGAATAGAATAAAGTTTTTATTTAGCCTCTTGGTGACAATTCACTGAGAGACTTTTTTTGTAAAAAATTTTGATAATTGCGGATACTTCTATACGCGTGGTGCTAGTTGAT
>DIDF01000069.1 GCA_002418005.1 Lactobacillaceae bacterium UBA5807 | reverse complement strand
CTAATCAATGAATTCATATGCCCACTCCCGATTACTAATTTAGAATCATTGTAACCTGACTGTTAGGCTATGCGTGATAAAATTTCGTTTTCTTCCTCCAAAATAGCGAGGCGCTTCTCTAGTTGCTTGACGTCTTTTAACGTCTTTGACTGACCCTTGATCATGATTGGGGTAGCTTGTTTAACCCAAATAGCAATAGAATCTTTCGACGGACCAAATTCTTCTGCTAATGATTTAAGTGAACGGCCTTCTTGGTGAAGTTTAACCAATGAATCTTTGAAATCTTGTGAATAACGAATTGGCATAAAAATACTCCTATACTTTCATTTTACGGACTGAATAAAAATAGTCCATTTTTTTAGTATAAGAGCATATCTGTTTGATGTATTAATACACGAGCCTGTGTAGCCATTGGCAAAGCCATATGAATCATACCTGAGTCAAAGTGTTCCGTATAACTACGGAGGAGTTCTAATTGAACTTTTAATTTATCATTATTTTCCTTGATCGATCGTTTTTGTCTAGACATACGTTTTCTCCTATATAGGGAGTATTATATCGTTTTATAAAGAAAACAGCCCCCATTATCTAACCGGTAGATAATGGGGGCTGTTTTAATAGGCTTTCACAGGGGGTATTTGTTAAAAATAGACCCTAGTTTTTCCTGTATTTATATGTTGGGCAGTTGAATTAGGATCCCAAGGTGACTTATGGTAAACTACTGTCTGTATAATGTTAATAAAGTGGTTGGAGTTACGGCTTTCAAGAATTATCTTTGGTCTGGGTTGCCAAGGGATTCTTCAAGCCGCCTTTTTATTGAGAAAGGATTTTTGTTCATGGAATTTATCGGTTCATTGTGTTTAATTTTAGTTGCTACCGCTCTTGGTGGTCATATAAGCGCTCGCCTTAATCTCCCAGCCGTTGTAGGTGAATTATTAATGGGAATCTTATTGGGACCTGCTTTACTTAATTGGGTTCAACCTAATAATTTTATCCATTTTTTTTCCGAGATCGGCGTAATAATTTTAATGTTCATTGCAGGTTTGGAAAGTGATCTCTCCTTGCTTAAACGTTACATTCGTCCTAGTATTGTTGTTGCGGTTCTTGGCATGATCTTCCCAATTATTATTGCTTACTTAACTGGTCTATATTTCCATTTCTCTAACATAGAAAGCCTGTTTTTAGGAGTGACATTTGCTGCTACCTCTGTTTCGATATCAGTCGTTGTTTTACAAGAAATGAAACACCTTAATAGCCAAGAAGGAACAACTATCTTAGGTGCAGCAGTCGTAGATGATATTTTAGCTGTGCTTGCTTTAAGTGTCTTGGTTAGCCTTTCTGGTAATCAAGTTTCCGAACAGGGTGGACCCCAAAATATAGGCCTTTCCCTGCTACTCCAACTCGGATACTTGGTTCTTCTTTTTATCTTGGGACGGTGGGTTATTCCACAGCTCATGAAGCTTAGTGAAAAGCTTTTAGTTCCTTCTTCAGAGATTTTAATTTCGCTGGTTTTGTGTTTGGGATTAGCTTATTCAGCAGATTTAACCGGCTTGAGCACGGTAATTGGCGCTTTCTTTGCTGGTCTTGCTATTGGTCAAACTGATTATAAAGCTCTGATTGACCGTAACGTTGAACCAATCGGCTATGCTGTTTTCATCCCTGTTTTCTTTATTAGCATTGGATTAAAGATGACTTTTACCGGCATTATCAATGATTTCTCGTTATTTTTAATTTTATCTATTGGTGGCATAGTATCTAAACTGCTGGGTGCAGGCCTAGGTGCTAAGGTAGCTTCTTTTTCTTGGAATAGCTCCTGGATGATCGGTGCAGGGATGGTCTCACGTGGTGAAATGGCGCTGATTATTGCACAATTAGGCCTCCAAAGCCACTTATTATCCACAGATCGATATTCTGCTGTTATTGGGGCAATTATCATAACCACTTTAGCAGCCCCATTTCTTTTACGCAGTACCATTTCCAAGCTCAGAAAAAGCCAAGACAAGTTAATGGATTAATTTTTACAAAATAACTCTCGATAAGTCGTGGTTATGTAAATAAGACCTCCAACACCTGCAAATTGCTCTAACCTTACTAGCATGTTATAATAATAGTGCGGAATGAGAGTATATCGTGCATAGACAGCACAAGAGCCACTACCCGGGCATGGGTAGTGGCTCTTTTTTTCGCTGCGCGGAATTCAGCGTGTGAGTTAGAATGACAACTTGCTAGTGATTGTTGTCTTTGTCGCTCTTATCTAACCAGTAAGAGAATAGTTTATTAACTATACCGACTAGAATCGGTGCAACAATCAATGAGAGTATATCATGTAACATAGACAACGCCCCCTTTCGGGGCAAGTTGCCATTCATGATTATAGCATTTCCTCTTTAGTTCGGTCTAAGTAATTTTGAACAGTGTTTTTTTCTTGTCCTCGCCATTCTCTTTGCTAAAATAAAACTAAAAATAACTTTATTTGCGGAGGTTTTAGCTATGGCTAGTGAACTAGAAAAATTAGATGAACTACAGCGGAAACGCAAAGCACGCACCAAAGAATATCAGAAATTAGGCCGTGAGTTTTATCAGAAATCACAGGCCAAAACTTTTGCAGGTGCGCACCAGATGTTAGACCATATTCCCATGTTTCAACAATCTGCAAAAAAAGCCAATTTAACGGACGCTTTACAATTAATATCCGGTTTTTAGGTACATTTACCGTGGCCTTAGTCGCGTTAATTGTTCAGTTGAGCAAAAAAATCGCCTTAGTTCTGGCAAGCTAGCGGTTATCTAATCGCTTTAGATTGTGTCACAGGGCTCCTTCTCCTGTTTATTCTCTTTTATAAGGATTTTGACATCTCTAGGGTCTAATTTAGAAAATTCTAATGAATCTCTGTGAAATCGAAATGGCCACTGGGGACTTCCCCAGTGGCCATTTCGATTTCAATGATCTACTATTCTTCTTTAAAATAAAACAAAGTTTCAATTTTTTATCTAAAACAAGACATAAAAGTAGTGCCAATTTTGCTGACGGTACAAATTCACCCGTTTCGATGTTACTGATTGCTTGGTGAAAAAGATTTACTACCAAAAATGCCACCAACTTTTATTGAACTTATTTTTATGTATGTCCTCTTTCCTGTCATTTTCTTGTTGATTTCGAGCTGATTTAGAAGTTTCAAGCGATCCACTTAGTTTTTGAATATGGTCCTTTAATTTTTTATTTTCTGCTACAGTTGTTAATTGAAGTTGTTGTTGCTGGTCTATCAGTTTTGTTAGCTGATCTATTTGTCTATCTTTGCTACTTATTTGTTGGTCTTTGGTAGCAAGCTGTTTGTCACGTTCAGACTTTAAATCTGCGACTTCTCTTATTAGAGTAGCGATAAGCTTATTATTTTCTTTGTTAGTCTTTGTCGGTTCTTTGCTACTTATTTGTTGCTTGTTTGCTAGCAAAGCTTTTGTTACCTTACTCCTTATAATCCTTTCAGCTGTAGAGCTAATGATGTTTGCTCCCCGACTGTCTTTTTGTCGGTTCTTTGTTGGTAGTCTTTGGTAGTGATATTGAATAGTCTGCTTGGAGACCTTCAATTCATTAGCAAGTTCTCTAATAGTTTTAGGCATTATTTCCAAACCACTTTCGGAGTTCAGCAAACATTTCTTGTCTTGTCTGATCTCTTATTTTTTTATCATGCTCAATCTGTCGTTCAGCTAAAATCTGTTTTTCAGTTGAGCCTAATGG
>DIDF01000061.1 GCA_002418005.1 Lactobacillaceae bacterium UBA5807 | reverse complement strand
ATTAAAGTTGTAATTTGCCAAAAAGAAATGGCAATTATTAAACGCCAAGCAGAAACTGACAATGATACAAACATGACGGTTAGAGATTTGATTACACAATCTATGACCTTAAAGGAGTGTGATAGACAAAGATTAAAAGCATTAACTAGTACGAATGAGGAATCAACTTATCAATGGAATAATTTTGTCAAAGCTTTCTGTCAAAGTTCTGAAAGCCAACAGTTTACTAATAAGCTAAAAGTAGCTGCTATTCTATGGCAACATGTTAAAGAATCAAAACAGTCTAAACAGTATTCAGATGAACTAGTAAAAAAATTTACTGTGCAAATCAACCCTTTTAGAAAGAGGTAGATAATTTTATGAAATATGGCTATGCGCGGGTCAGTACCACTGATCAAAAATTAGCAAATCAAATTGAGTTACTAAAATTGGCGGGAACAGAAAAAGTCTTTCAAGAAAAATTTACTGGGACGACAACTGAACGACCAGAGTTTCAAAAACTATTGCAAGCTCTAAAAACAGATGATACTTTAATTGTGACTAAGTTGGATCGGTTTGCGCGGAATACACGCGAGGCCTTAACTATCATCCAAGAGTTGTTTAACCGGAACATCAAAGTTAATATTTTGAACATGGGATTAATTGATAATACACCAACTGGCCAGCTCATTTTTACAATATTCAGTGCTTTTGCGCAGTTTGAACGGGATATGATTGTCACGCGCACACAAGAAGGCAAGTTGTATGCCAAACAACATGATCCGTTATTTCGGGAGGGTCGACCGAAAACTTATTCTGATGAACAGATCAGATTTGCCTACGAATTACGAAAACAGGGCATGACCTATAAAATGATTGAACGAAAGACGGGGATTAGTAAACGTACGCAGCAGCGACGGTTTAAGTCGATTTAAAAATAGGTGTTTTAAGAATTGAATGTTTAATTAATCACGTACGATGGGGATTGCCGCTTTATTAAATAGTTGTGAGAGAAATTTATTTAGGAATTTTAGGCACTATTTATACCTGCTGTGTTATTGAGATTAGTTGTGATAAGGATTAATTTGCCATATATTATTAATGATCTTCATCAGATCAATCTTAAAGGCCACTCATCTCATTACGAGGTGGGCGGCCTTTTTTGTGTGCATTCTGCTTCATTTAAACGGACAAGTATACGACTAAAAAGTGAACGCGTTGTCTGAGAGCATGTAAATACAGTTATAATAATAAAAAATAAATTATTAATAATTTATTTTTTATTATTAAATTTGTCTGAATCGATTGCGAATTTTAGCATAGAGTCTATGACATCGACTATCTTGGCTTCTTGTCGATAGGCAATGTCTTTTACTTGCTTGTAAGTGGTTTCTCGAACTTGCACTGGACGAGTGCTTTCTTTTTTTTGCTTGAATGGGCTTTCGTTATCGCCTAGTTGTTGGTTAGCCTGCTTTGCTAACTTACCTAAAAAGTCATTAGCCATTTTCCATTTCTCCAATCCGCTTTAATTGTTCTTTTAGTACCATATCGTACATTCCAATTGCTCGTTTATCCCAATGGTCTTCATTCTTAATTCCTTCATTTGAAAAAAGCTTAACTCGCTCTTGTTGCCAAATTCTGTTAGCAAATACAGCATCTCCAAATGAATCTACGGCGGCTTGCGTTATTTCTTTATCAACTTTGGCGTCCTTTTTAACGAGATAAAGAATAACACCGGCAACGTTAAATGATGCTTGATAATCGCTCTTTAATTGAAACATGTACTGAGCAGTTTTAAGAACGGATGTGTAAGCTTGTTTTTGAGTTTGTAATACTAACGATATATAGTCGCTGGCTAAGATGGCGTTGTTAGTAAAAATTGAAAGTGTTGGTGGAACATCGATGATAATGTAATCAAATTGTTCCTTAAATTTTTTAATCAGCTCGCTTAGTATAAGCATGCGATCATGAGATTTAATCTTTTCAGCTTTACCAGGCCATAAGCTTAGTTCCCAATCAGCTGGAATTATTGAAATATTATCAGTCAGAGCAACTACTGATTTGCTTAGATCAAAATTTAGAAGTCCATTATAAAGAGATACAGCCGGTTCAATTTCTTTGTTAAAAGTAGCTTTCATAATTTCAGTTGCGTTAGCCTGCGGATCAAGGTCAATTAGCAAAACCTTGTTTTTATTAGAACCTAATAAATATGTGTTCATGACGCTCAATGTGGTCTTACCTACGCCACCTTTAAAGTTGAAATGTAATAACGTTTTAGCGCTCATAGCATATCCTCCTAATAAGATTAGAATAACACAAGCACGGAGTAATTTAAAATAAATAATAAGTAATTTAAAATAAATAATTTATTATTTATAATTTATTATAAAATTGACAAGTCACTGTTTAAGGGTTACTATTACTGCATAGAGTTTAACTATATAAGCTCTGCTAAAACAGAACACAAAAAAACACCCACCGACGGCAATCGGTGAGCGCCACAAAAGTCTACTGAATTTAATGACTATTATATCATGGCCGGTGCGATTTTTAAAGCCCTAGGGGACAAGCTGGGGTCTAAATCTAAGGGGACACGTTTGCCAGTGCGACTTCAATAAGTCTGGCTATACCACAACAAGGTCATCTGTACGGCTGGGTGGTGAATGGTGAGCGCG
>DIDF01000004.1 GCA_002418005.1 Lactobacillaceae bacterium UBA5807 | reverse complement strand
AACTAGCACCACGCGTAATTTAAATATTCCTCGTTATGTCGATACTTTTGAAGAAGAACCCTCGGTTGATGTCGATAAATTGGTTTCTGAAATTACTGATACTGATCAGCAAATTGACAAAGTCCAAAAGGAACTTACTTCGATGCTAGGTGATTTAGAAGGCAAAACTCCCGAAGCTGTTAAACAACTCGCTAAGATAAAGGAGTTGTTTGGTAATGACTGATAATCAGAAAAAGTTAACTCCGAACATTCGATTTAAAGGATTTTCTGACGCTTGGGAACAGCGTAAGCTTGGTGAATTTGCGTTAGTGGCTGGAGGAGGGACACCTTCTTCAGATAAAAGCAGTTATTGGAATGGAAATATTAATTGGTACACGCCAACTGAACTCGGATCAGTTAAGTATTTACGTCGGTCTGAAAGACAAATTTCAAAAGAAGGCTTTAATAACAGTTCAGCAAAGATTTTACCTATCGGTTCTGTACTTTTTACTTCTCGTGCATCAATTGGAGATGTTGGAATAATCTGCACTCCAGCAACAACAAATCAGGGATTTCAATCTCTGATACCTCAAGATACTTCGGATTCAGAGTTCTTATATTACTTAGGTCAAAGGCTTAAAATTACTGCTCTAAAGTTGGCTTCAGGATCTACTTTCAAGGAAATAAGTTCTACTAGCATGAAAAACATTAAGATTTATATTCCCTTTTCCACCAAAGAAAGAATACAGATCGGAGGGTTATTAAAGTTCCTAGATGACGTTATCACTCTCAATCAGCGTAAGCTTGACCAACTAAAGCAGTTCAAAAAGTTATTCATGCAAAAAATATTTAGTCAAGAATGGCGCTTCAAAGGTTTCACTGACCCTTGGGAACAGCGTAAGTTAGCAAATATTTTTTGCATTATAGATGGCGATAGAGGGAAAAATTATCCCCATGAATCTGATTTTAAAAGCTCAGGTAATGTTTTGTTTTTAGATACTGGGAATGTTAGAAAATCTGGGTTTAATTTTGAAAGCAAAAAATTTATAAGTGATAAAAAGAATCACCAATTGCGTAATGGTATTCTTGAACCTGCTGATTTTGTTATAACTTCGAGAGGCACTTTAGGAAATGTTGCTTATTATGATAATAGTGTCCAAAAAAAATTCCCGATTATTCGAATTAATTCTGCTATGTTAATACTTAGAACAAAAAAAGATAATACTTTTTCTCATGACCTTTTGAAGAATATTTTAAGAAGCAACACTTTAAAGGATTTCTTTACGATTGATCATGTTGGTTCAGCTCAACCACATATAACCAAAAGGGATTTTTCTAAAGTAAAAATCGAGATCCCCACAAAAATTTCGGAACAAAAACAGATTGGATTTTTGCTAAATGATGTTTCTAAACTTGTCACTCTCAATCAGCAAAAGCTCAACCAACTTCAACAACTAAAGAAATATTTAATGCAAAATATGTTTGTCTAATCAATTTTATCGTTCAGAAAGTTATTACCCTTAATTAGCGTAATTTAATTAAAAGGAGATTTTTGAATGAAATTATTTAAAATTGACGAACACAAACTAAAAAGTATTCCTTCTACCAATTTTTCATATGAGCGAGAAATGCAAAATCTGACTGAAAATAATATGACCATCCTATTGGGAGTAGATTTCTTGCAATCGGAATTTACCGTAGATAAATATCGTCTGGATAGTGTTGCTTTCGATTCTGATACAAACTCATTCGTAATTGTTGAATATAAAAATAACACCAATTCAAGTGTTATCGATCAGGGATATTCATACCTTAATACCATGTTGAATCATAAAGCAGATTTTGTTCTTCTTTACAACCACGTTTATGATAAAAATGAATCTAAAAAATTTTTTGATTGGTCACAAACCAGGATCATTTTTGTAGCAAAAGGGTTTACTCAATATCAAAGAGATGCTGTCGATAATCCTGAATTGCCAATTGAACTATATGAAGTTAAAAAGTACAAGAATAATTATTTGACACTCAATCAAATTGAAAAGTCTAAAATTGCTCAATCCTCGAGAATAGTTGATAAAGATCTCAAGGATACTTCCAAAATTGATACTGCAAAGGAAATCAAACTGTACACAGAAAATGATCAACTTGTTAGGGGATCTCAGGAAGTTCAAGATTTATATCAGAAATTGAAAGATACAATTCTTAGCTGGGATTCAAATATTAGCTTAAAAGCAACAAAACTATATTTAGGATTTAGACTTAATAAACATAATGTTACAGACATCGAGATTCGGAAAAAACAAATCAAATTATGGATTAACTTGAAAAAAGGTGAATTGAATGATCCTCGTCAAATAACACGTGATGTTAGCCATACAGGTCACTGGGGTAATGGTGACTTCGAAATTGTTTTGAAAAATGACGATGATTTAGAATATATTTTGAGCCTGATTAAACAGTCTTGGAAAAAGGCTATCCAAACAGAAAATTAGACTAAGTATCAACATACATGCTTAACTAATTAGGAATTCTTAACTGAGAATTCCTAATTTTTTATTTGGAGGTACAAATATGATTACCAGAGTTACTTTGCACAGGTATTTTCATGATTGGATGGAGCTTTATAAGGAGGGCGCGGTCAGGGATGTAACTTACCGAAAATACAAAATGACTCATCAACAACTGCTCAAGATTTGTCCAAAACTGAAGTTGTGTGATCTTAACCGATTATCATATCAAAAATTGTTAAATGATTATGCGTTAACTCATGAACGGCAAACGGTGATGGATTTTCACCGACATTTACAAAGTTCAATTGTGGATGCTTTGGAAGAAGGATTATTAGAAAAGGATCCAACCAGAAAGGCAGTTATAAAGGGCAAAGAACCAGGGAATCACAAGACTAAGTATTTGAATCAACGAGAATTACAAGCTCTGCTGGATAACTTAAAATTGGAAAAATGAAATTAACTGGGATTATTTTATTCTGTTGGTTTCTAAAACTGGGTTACGATTTTCTGAAGCATTAGCGCTGACTCCAGATGATTTTGACTTTTCAAGACAGAACTTGATGGTAAATAAGACTTGGGATTACAAGTCAAATAAAGGAGGATTTGCTCCAACCAAAAATGAATCTTCTAAAAGAAAAGTTCAACTCGACTGGCAAACAGTCATTCAGTTTGCCCAATTAACGAAAGAACTTCCTAATGATCGGCCAATATTTGTTCAGAGCAAGATTTATAATGACACGGTTAATCATTATCTGGAGAGATTATGTAAGAAAGCAAAAATTCCAGTAATTTCAGTGCATGGTTTAAGACACACTCATGCTTCACTATTACTTTATTCAGGAGTAAGTATTGCATCGGTGGCAAGAATGCTTGGGCATTCAAATATGAACACAACTCAGCAGACATATTTGCATATAATTCAAGAACTAGAAAACGAAGATAATGATAAAGTTATGAAACATTTAGCTTCTCTAATTTAAAATATTCTCTTGGCTAAAGTTTAACGTTAAACTTTGGCTTTTTTGGTTGTACTGATTGAGAGTGATATTTTCCGCCAGTCTTTGAATGATAAAACCAATTTTATTAGCTTCTTGCTTCTCCGGAATCTTAATTGGAATTTCAGAAAAAGTTGGGTACTGTACACGTTGTTTCTCCAGTAATGAACCGGTGGCAAATGTCTTAAATAGATGATTAGCTACCTGAGATTTTAGCCAAATACTCAAATAATTCACTAACTCCTCATTTAAGGGACGAAGAACCACGTAATAACCAGATACGGATATATTTTGTTCCCCAGTATACAAATCTATGGCGCCAAGTGTAATGTTCATAGGGTTGTATACAATATTTAAGTGAGAAACTTGCTTAAACTTATCTTCTTTTTTTACTAAGAAACTACGATTATAACGCCCAGTTTTTTTCGTTAAACCTTCTTCAACAGTCAAACTCCAAAGCTCATTTTTACTTTGCTTAGGATTTACATACTTTTTTGACTCCACAAAAAAGTTTCCTAACATACGCTGTTCCCAAGTAACATTCATGAAGTCATAAATTAAAATAGTATTGTTCTTAATTTCTTGACTTAAGAACAAATAAACCGTGTCTTTAATCAAAGCAAAAGGTAAGATTAAGGCCCTAATATGTCAAAGGAGCACTAATAATGAATGGAGCTAATTTAGAGCGAGAAAACCAAATTTTTGATGCCTGGGAAGAATTTACGAAAAGAGAAGGCCAAATAGAGTTAGGAATTGAAAAAGTGAATATTGTGCGATTTTTTACATACCAACGGATGTGTTTAAAACGACCGTTTAAAGTGAAGGAATCATCAGAAATATACTTAGATGACAAGTACAGAAGCGTTATTGAAGAAATTAAAGCTAGCCTGCTTCGTGGAGATGGAGTAGAAATGTATCTTTCAAAACAGGCTAGAAAGCTTAGACCTGATAAGATGTTCTTAGATTTTGGGATTCTTCATCTTCATTTAAACAAGAAAATTGGCGACAAAGTTGTTGATCTGGGAAAAGCAGAAGATAAGACTTTGCAAGCTTATTATTCTCACGGAATCGTCTACCTTTTTAATTTTGGTCATCATGGTTTTGGAGCTTATACGGATCCAAAAATAATGCAGAAATTGTACGATAGGTTCCCTAATTCCTTAAATGATCGAGTGCTCAATGGTAATTTTAAGAATGAAAAAATTACTGCAAATGAGAGGGACCAGTATCATCGGTCTAATCTAAACACTTTAATTCAGGTTAAGGATAAAGACGGTCAAACCATAAATTTAGCACCGTATTTGATGATATCGACGAATGGTGAGTCCGGAAAGGATTTTGCTTTATTGGATTTAATCAAGAATGAATTGCAAAAGAAAACAATCGCTTGTTTTTTCAGGGTACTGGACAAATTGAGGTCCATGGCTCCCTGGATGATGATACATTTACTATTAAAGACTTAAACAAAGATAAAGTAGTATGGTCGTTTAAGAATACAGTTCTCATTAATAGTTTGATTTTTTAAATGGTTTTGTTGTAAATATTCGAAATGATAATATTTATTCATAATCAATGATTCAACATCGCCAACAATCTCCAATGACCCAAACTACTCAAGAAATTGAAATTGCTCCAGATAGTCATTTGAAAGAAGTTTTGGGTAAAACAAAGACTTGGGTTAACAGCAATCACCACCAGGCCATCAAGAATGTTTCGCCTCTGCTTCAAGTTTCAGCAAAAGCCAGTGATGGTGTTATCGAAGCTCTTGAAAGTCGGGATAATTTAATTGTTGCAGTTCAATGGCACCCTGAATGGATGTATCCAATTGATGCTAACAGTAGGGCGCTTTTCGATGACTTTGTTGATCGGGTTAAGGAAAGTGTTCAGTTTCTAGGCAATAAGCAAGTTAATAATATTTAGTTAATTTAAAAATTAAAAAAATAGTCTTAGGTTTTTAAAGTCTGAGACTATTTTTCGTTTGCATTCCAATTTTTAATTGGAATGGTTTATGCAGACTCTATGGTAAACACGCACAGTCTTGGTTCAGGTTGTCTCCCAAACAGCATATCTTCACTTTATTTAAAAATGGAAAACCTCTAACTTGCCGAGTTAGAAAAATGATTATTTACAAATCCATGACTTTCCAGAATTTGTTGGTCACTAGTATCTTCTGCTTGATAACCCTTGCTTAAGAGTTCTTTAATGTAAAGCTTATTGTATATAAAAGAAAAAACAATGCCGGTAATTCCTGCTCCAAACCCATAGGTAGGGACTCCTATAGCAAGTTCAATCGCTAACTGGATTAAAAACCACATCCAATCTCCTCGAAATAACGCTGGCCAAAAGCCAAAGAAAAAAGTGGTCCAAGAAAAACCCACTTTGGTTTGTTTTACTTGCCGGGTCTGTTCATTTACCAAATTTACAAACATATTTTTACCCCCAATAATTAATTCAGCTTTTTTTGTCATCAGTAGTTGGACAAAACAGCATCTTTAAAATTCCTCTAATACTACTATAACTGTGATCTTTAATTATTTGAAAGTAGTTTTTAGTTATTAAAATTTTAACAACAAACCAGAAACACCAGGATCTCTTTGCCTTCAACACTGAAAAATTCATTTTAGAAGACAGATCCTAAACTTATTTATTCATATAAATACTAAAAAATCCGGTAATAAATCTACCGGATTCATTTTTTGAAATTTCAGTAATCATGATGAGCACGATCAAGTCAGTAAAATACTCATCTCCTAAATCTTAATCATGCGCAGTCTTAGTCCAATTGTTTCTTCCAACCAACATCCACACAAAAGCCAAATACAAAACGGGAGTTAACACCCAAATATAAATCAGATTGCCAAAAGTAATCGCAAGTTCTTCTTTTTTATTATAAATAGGTTTGTCTTGCAGCTTTTCAGCGTTTTTTAGCATCAAAGCGGTAATCAAAGCACTGGTAACAACAAGTACTAACACAACACTGATAGTAGTTCCTGGATGAATAAAAATCAGCACTAGCATTGTTGCCGTTGCCAAGAAAGACTCAGCCGAGATGAAGAGGGCTAGAAATGGAATTAGCATAAAGACCAGCAGGTCAGTTTTTAATATGCTGGGAATATTGTGGGATTTCCAAATCTTTCTACCATACTGGAAAAGGCATTCAAAGCCACCTTGACTCCAGCGAGTACGTTGGCGGACCAGCGCTTTATAGCTGGTCAAACCTTGTTGGGGCATGAATGTTTTCGATAGAAATAATCCCCGGTAACCCTTAAATAGTCCCTTTAAAGAAAATTGCAGGTCCTCCAATAGGGATGTTCCCCACTGGACTTCATTGGTCATTTTTAAAGTCATAAATTGACCGTTGCCTGAAGCAATGCCGGATCCCCAATCGGTGCGGATGACTTGGGCCAGATAGTTGGCACACTGGAACTCAAAGCTTTGCATTTTTAACAGGAAGGTTTTTTGATGAACAATTTGAATACCGGTTTGAACCAGGTCGTAATGGCTGTGAGTGAAGCCGTGGTAAATGTCTTTTAAGACGGTTGGGTTAGGCGATGAATCAGCATCAATAACGCCAACGATAGTTCGATTTGGACTTAAATTCAGTAGATTGATCCAAACCAAGGCGCTGTCTAGCGCCAATCCTTTGCCTTTACGAGCGTCAGGTAGATGACGGGAAATGATTTTTAAATCCCGATAGTTTAAAGATCTTAAAATATCGCCGGTTCCATCGTCACTGGCATCATCAATGACAACTAAAGTGGTTTTTACTGGCAACGCTTTTAAGTCCTCCAAAAGTAACTGGATTGTGGATTTGATCGTGGATCGTTCGTTTAACGCCGGCACTAAGACAAAGAAATCGTCAAAGTCGCGGACTGTCTGTTTAGTTAAGTGTTCTTCGGGCTCTTTTTTACGCGTTGCCACAAAAAGGTTCCAGGCCGAAAAGCTTAACGTAGATAAAAGCGAAAGTTTTAAAAATAAAGTTAGGATAATCAAAGAACCACCTTCAATTTTGCAGAAAGCGAAGTTGCCAAAAAACGCAGCCTTTCAAATCCCAAACCGGCTAATATTATGAGTGGCAAATCTAACTGGGCTTGATAACGACTCTGGACTTCAACGATCAGTGAAAACAAGCTTAAACCAATGAACATCAGCGCCATGAATATTCGCAGGCTGCGAGTATTTTTATCAGGAAACAAACTGCCACATCCTAGTATCATTAACAATATTTCAAAGCCATAACTTATATAAACCCATAACCTATTAACTGGTTTTGGCTGGGAATAAACAGTCCCGTAGTTGTTGTCTAATTGGCGAGGGTAGCTGATAAGTAAATAATCGTCGCCATAAATTGGACTGGCTAGCGTTTCGGCCTTGGCTCTGACAAACCCTGGCAACTGGTTTTGATTATCCCGCCAATAATTGTTGTGGGAATTGAACTTACTGGTCAAATATTGATTAATCTGCTGGATATTTCTGTTAGTTTGGTTTCTCTGAGCGGCATAACTTTTTGCTGGGTGAATTAAACTGCCAGTTTTAGGATTGATGCCGTTCATAGTTAGCATTGTATTTGCAACTTCAGGATTGAATCTTCCGCCGGTAGTAAGGTCAATGCCTGTTGTGATAGTGTATTTGGCCTGTAAAAAACTTGGGGCGATTGGTACTTGATAGACGGTGCGCTCGATAGCTGGGCTGAAAAGGACAAAAGCAACCGCAACTAGCAAGATGGCCAGAAAAGTTGACCACTGCGATCTCTTTGCGGCAAGTAGGCCGAAGATGATAATGGCAATTAAGACGATCGGCAGATCTGGACGAATCATTTGAGCTAAAATCAAGGCAAAAATGGTGAATATAAATGTAGTCCACCAATTTTGCGATTTTAGATCGATATTGGTATCCAATAATCTAAATAGTCCATAGATTGCCAGCAGCATGCTGAACAATTCCAAGTTCTCAGACCCAAGAAGCGAGCTATACCAGTAATCAGTTGGCAATAAATAAAACAGTAATCCTGAAAACAACGCGATTTTTCTGCTGGCAAAATGTTTAACGGTTGCATAAATCAAAATTGCTGAGCTAAAAGTAAGGGCAATTTGAAATAATTGTAAAATCCAGACTTGATTGCCAAACAACCAATAAACTACTGAGTAGGTTTCAGAGATATTCATCATGTGCGGCCAGATGGCGTCATTTTCCAAATAACCTTTGAGAAATAACTGTGGCCAGGTTAATCCGGCGGAATGCAGACCGGCAACGGCATTATAGGTTGCCATGTCAGTTGCAGGCTTTAGGTGCCAAAAAAATACCAAGCCAAATTTGGGCAAAGTGATTAGACCTAAGGCAAATAAATACCAGCCGGCGAATCGATGACTTAACCAAACGGCCAGTAAATAACAAACAATTAACAAGACTATACCGATACTAATTCCTAAAATTAGCTCGCCGAGATTAAAATATCCCAGTGAAACGAAGTCAGCATTTTGTTTTACCTTTAAAAAGCCAGTGACTGTGATAATTAAACTAGCTGTCAGAAAAATACCAAGAATAACGAATAGAAGTGTAGTTAATGAAGAACGAATTTTTGTAGGCATTTGTGGACACCCCGCTTACAAACAAAACATAGAAAAATACAATTAAAAAATTTAATTTTCATACTTCAAAAAAGTTATACTGACTTTTTGATAGCACTTCTTAAATTTTCTTTTATTTAATCTCGGTTTATTAGCAAAATCAATTTTAATGAACTTTTAATTTTAAAGAACAAAAGCCATTTAATTTGAATTTGATTTTATTTCAATAATGTCTAATATCAAAGGTAAAAAACAATTCCTGTCTGGGGTGCTACAACTTGCGGCTGAGAAACACCCATTGAACCTGATGCAGTTAATACTGACGGAGGAAGACAGACAATGAAAGCCGTTTGATTTAAACAATATTTAGATTAAACTGATTCATTTCAAAAAAAGTCTCCTTTCTCTGGTAATCAGCGGAAGGAGTTTTTTTATTGTAAATGTTAACTTTGATATTCAGGAGGAAATCATGAAAAAGAAGTTTAGTTTACAAGACGTTATTTTAATGGGGATTGTTGCGATTGCTTTTGGGGCAATTTTTGTTGGCACTGATTGGATTTACAATGTTTTATTTCCTATAATTGGACCATTTGCCAACGAAGGCCTATTTGGTTTGTGGATCATGGCTGGGCCATTAGCAATTTATTTAGTTCGGGTTCCTGGTTCTGCTCTAGTTGGCGAAATTCTGGCTGCTGCCGCAGAGGTTTTATTTGGCGGAACTTTTGGTGCTTCAGCTTTAATTTCTGGGATAGTTCAAGGAATTGGGAGTGAAGCTGGTTTTGCAATTTGGCGTTATAAGAATTGGGATTGGCCGGTTTTGCTGACATCTGCAGTTACCACGACAATTGTTTCTTTTTCATATGAATACTTCAGACTTGGTTATTCAAAGTATGGTTTGTTAATATTGCTTAGTTTGTTTGTTGTCCGACTCATTTCAGTAACGATCTTTGGAGCAATCTTAGTTAAATCAGTTTACAGAATGTTGGATAGATCAAAGGTGGTCAACTTTAGTTAGAAATGTTGAAGGCTTAAAGCCCTGGATATTATCTAATTCTATTCAAACAACAAATGTTGGGGCTGGGGACGAAACGACAAAATAAGAATAAAATAAAAAACCTTTAGTCGAAAAGTCAGTTTGAATATCACTTTTCTACCAGAGGCTATTTATTTACAAATAAGAAACTTTTTTAAATTTTACCAACCAGATCAACGCCAGGCTTCAAAGTTTTATCTCCTGGACGCCACTTAGCAGGGCATACTTGATCACCATGTTCCCCAACAAATTGCGCAGCCTCAAGTGTTCTAAGAATTTCGTCGGCATTTCGGCCAATTCCCATGTCATTGATAGTATATGAGCGAACTTTACCCTCTGGATCAATGATAAAGACACCCCGGTAAGCTTGCCCGAGGTCTTCGTTTAAAACGCCAAAGAATTTAGCCAATTTACCTGCGGGATCAGCAACCATTGGATATTTAACCTTGCCAACTTCTGGGCTCTTCTCATGCCAAGCTTGGTGGACAAATTCAGTATCTTCGGAGACAGAATAAATTTCTGCGTTGATCTTTTGGAACTTCTCGTAATTATCTGCCAGATCTCCTAATTCAGTGGGACAAACAAATGAAAAGTCTGCTGGATAAAAGAAAACAATTGACCAATGGCCGAGCAGATCTTTTTTGGAAATTTGTTTAACTTCGCCATCTTGATAAGCATTAACTTTAAAATCTTCAATTTCTTGACCGATAAAATTCATTAATCTAACGCTTCCCTTTTTAAATTTGATTTTTGACTACACTTCCAGAATAAACCAAAATCCTGTTTCTTTCAATAATGGTTCTAAAGTAATATTCATTATAGACTGGCAATCTAAGTTACTGTTTGGAGTCAAAATTTTCCGAATTCTTTAACAAGAGAAAAGTTTTCTTAATCTCTTTTTAGCTGCTTTAAATTTATAATTTTTAGCCTAAAATATTAGTTGAAGGTGAGAACCCGAATAGAGAGAAAATGAGT
>DIDF01000018.1 GCA_002418005.1 Lactobacillaceae bacterium UBA5807 | reverse complement strand
AGGGTAGGACGTTGCCACGCTAGTTAATAAAGTATAGATATTAAATATCTATACTTTATTTTTTTGTTTAAATATGAAATGATTTATTATAAAATTATTTTGCAGTCTTAGCTCAGTAGGTAGAGCGTTTCCATGGTAAGGAAAAGGTCCCGGGTTCAAATCCCGGAGTCTGCATAAATAAAAAAACAGCAAAAATATTTAACGAATTATTCTTTTCTAAAAGATTTATTTTTCCAAACTAATTGATTGATAAAAAATTCACAAGCACGGATAATGAAGCTGAAAGAGGGGGATAATAATGAAACATAAAATTATTTTGTTTATCTCTTTAGTTATTGTATCTTTGATTACTGTTTTGGGGTTTTCTGGTTTTCCTATATCGGCCAACTCAGAGGGAACTTATGTCAAGGTCAATTTGAGAACCGAAAGGGAATATGTTTACTACAATGGTCACTTGAAAGCTAACATTCCTGTTAATACTGGACGGCCAGGAAGAGATGCCACGCCAACAGGAACCTTTCACATTCTATATAAGCAAAGAAATGCCACTCTTAGAGGATATAACGATAACGGGACTCGTTATGCCAGATTTGTTCATTACTGGGAGCCTATTACTTGGAGTGGAGTAGGTCTTCATGATGCAAGTTGGGTTCCTTTAAAAGCCTTTGGTAATTCAAGTTATCGCCCATATACTGGGAGCCATGGCTGCATAAATAATCCTGTAAACCGGATGCCAACTGTTTGGAAATACACTTTTAAAGGTGAAAAAGTTGTGATTTATTAAATTAAAAAATCCTGAATAACTGATTTTCAGTTATCCAGGATTTTTGTTTTTCAATGAAATACTTTACTTCAAACGGTTTTCATCATAAGTAATTGTATGATCAATCTTTAACTGATCCAGTGATTTGGAATCTTTGAGTAACGGACTAACGTCTTTAATACTGATTAGACAAAGTTCATGCATTGCCCTGGTAATAATAGTGTAGAGCGTTCCAAGTAAATCACTGGATGGGTAGTTGGTTTCAGAAACATCCCAAGCAATGACCGAGTCAAATTCCAACCCTTTTGCTAAGTAAATTGGAAGAACGAGCACTCCCTTTGGCAAAGTCCTGTCAGCATCTTTTAGTAAAGTGATTTTTCGATGCGATCTGATATGGCTATAAACATTCTTAGCCTCAGTCATATTTTTGGTTAAAATAGCCACGGTACCATACGTTTTGGTTTGGGTTTCAATTACCTTTAATGTCTGATCAATTGCTTCAGTAAAGGAATTAGTAACAATTAATTCTGGATTGTTTCCCTCCCGCTGAAAGGCTTCAATTTGATCACCATCAGGCAAAATAGATTTAGCAAACGTGGTTATGGGAAAAGTTGAACGATAAGAACGTTTGAGGTTAATCAACCGCGAACGACGGACTTCAAAAGCATTATTCAGTTTTCTTAAAAGTTCTTCAGGCTCCTCAACGTTTTTGAATAAAGCTTGCTCACTGTCACCAAGTAACGTCCATTTGGTTTGCGGAAAAACGTATTTCAAATATTTAAGCTGAGCTACAGAATAATCTTGCATTTCATCAATAAAGAGATATTTCATAGTGTGGTTTTGAGCATCACCCACTGTATAATCTCTCAGATACAAGAATGGGGCACAGTCATCCAGCATAATAGCGTGAAGCTCAATGTCATGGCTAAAATCTTCAATTGAATTTTTCCATGATTGATCTGAAATTGTTGTCGGAAAATTATAGTTCCTAAGAAAATCAGAATATTGGAGATAAGGATCAAAAAAGTTATTATTGAATATCGCGTCATAAACTGTTTCTAGTCGCTTGGTGACAATTTTTCTGGCAATGTAAAATCTTTCGGCTTCTTCATCTTGAAATGAACCCAGCCGTTTTTTACCTAACAGATTGTGATACTGTTCATCGTTTAACTGATCAATTCTTTCGTTGACCCAATCTTTTTGAGCCTCATTATCCGTTCGTTTTTTTAGTCGCTTAATTAATTCATTTTTAGTCTTTAAGATCCGCTCAGAGGTTTTATAAGAATCAGAAAAACTGGCGAAGACCGAGCGAATTTCTTCTTTGGAGAAGAAAACTTCACCATTAAAATTAATATTGCTAAAGAATATTTGTTGGGCCGTCAAATTATCACAGTAAGCCTGTAAGTCATTGATAAATTTGCCACTTTCTTTGAGATTACGAATTAATAAGTTTTGCTTGCTTAAGTTATCATCATTTTCGTATCGTTCAAAAAGACTTTGAACATTCAATCCCTTAAGGCGGTTGTCAATGAATTCCTGAAAGGTTGCTTGCCGCATGTTCCTTTCACCAAGACTTGGTAAGACTTCAGAGATGTAATGACTAAATAACTTGTTCGGCGAGAACAAAATGATTTGGTCTGCTTCCAAGGTGTCACGGGAATGATAAAGCAAAAATGCAATTCGTTGAAGAATGGCTGAAGTTTTCCCCGAACCAGCAACTCCTTGGACAACTAATAAATCACTTCGCGTATCTCGAATAATATCGTTTTGTTCATGTTGGATGGTAGCAACAATATTTTGCATATATTCATCATTTTGACTACCCAAAGCACTTTGAAGCAATTCATCGCCAACAGTTTCATTGGTATCAAACATATTTTTAATGACTCCGTCGTTAATTTGGAATTGTCTTTTTTTCTCCAGAGTTGTTTCTTGCTTGCCCATTGGCGTTTGATATGAAACTCTCCCTAAGGTGCCATTGTAATAAACACTTGAAATAGGAGCTCGCCAGTCATATACCAAAAATTCACCATTTTTATCTTCAAATGAAGTTATCCCGATGTAAAGCTTTTCACTATTTGATTCATCGTCATCTTTAATGTCAATTCTGCCAAAATAAGGAGAGCCCTGTAATTCTTGATATCTTGATAATTGGCCCTTTAAAATTAACTCATTTTCAGTAAGTCTTGATGCTAAGGCCCGTTGTTGTTGAAGTTCGGCACTAGTTTCAATTCGATCATCTACTTCAAAGTAGTTGACAGAGGTATTTGCCGAATAATTTTGCTGAACGCTTTTAGTTTCTTTGTGGGCTCGTTGATATTCCAATTTTGTTGAAATAATTTTTTGCTTGATTTTGGCAACAACGTTGTCAACACGTTTTTGCTCTTTATCCAGCTCTGTACCTTTATCCAAACTAATGACCGTCCTTTCTTTTCTACTATATTTAAGTGCTTGAAACATTCTAGTTTGATTTCTCTTATCTGTCAATCAATTCAGACTTTACAATTGATCAGATAATCAGTAGAATTATATCGATGGATCAAGTAAAAGTAGAGCTTTTCAAACCAGAGATTTCACAAATGCTGAAAGTGAATTAAAACTTCGAAATGGATTAAAAAAGGGTAACTCCTTATCGTTATGAGCGGCAACTTTGTTAATTTAGTTGCAAATTAGGTGGTACCACGTAATATGCGTCCTATTGTAAGAACAATAGGACGCTTTTTTTGAAAGGAAGATATAAGAATGGTAAAAAAGATTATTTTAACTGGTGATCGACCAACAGGCAAGTTACATATTGGCCATTATGTTGGATCTTTAAAAAACCGGGTTGAATTACAAAATTCCGGTGAGTACGAAACCTTTATTATGATTGCTGATATTCAAGCTTTAACCGATAATGCCCGTGATCCTGAAAAGATTCGCCGCAGTTTAATTCAAGTTGCCTTAGATTATTTAGCGGTTGGAATTGATCCCGAAAAATCAACAATTTTGGTTCAGTCTCAAATTCCGGCTCTTAGTGAGCTGACCGAGCATTATGCTAATTTAGTCACGGTTTCTCGCTTAAACAGAAACCCAACCGTTAAAACTGAAATTAAACAAAAGAAGTTTGGTCAAAGTGTGCCGGTTGGTTTTGCAATGTACCCAATTAGCCAGGCCGCTGACATTACAGCTTTTAAAGCCACAACGGTTCCAGTTGGGGATGATCAAGAACCAATGCTTGAACAAACTCGAGAAATTGTTCGGTCCTTTAATTCGATTTATAAACAAAATATTTTAGTCGAACCAGAAGGATATTTTCCACCTAAGGGTATGGGCAGGATTCCTGGATTGGATGGCAATGCCAAAATGAGTAAATCTTTGGGTAATGCAATCTACTTGTCTGATGATGCTGATACTATTAAGTCAAAGATAATGTCAATGTATACCGACCCAGATCACGTCCATGTAGAAGATCCTGGTAAAGTTGAAGGAAATACTGTCTTCACTTATTTGGATATTTTTGACCACGATAAGGCTAAAGTTGCTGATCTTAAGGCTCAATATCAACATGGTGGTCTTGGGGATGTTAAGATTAAACTTTACTTGAATGACGTTATGCAGGCGTTCTTACAACCAATTAGAGATCGATACAACCAGTATGCTAAAGATATTCCTAGTGTCTATGAAATTTTGAAAAAAGGCAGCGCTCATGCAAATGAAGTAGCCAATCAAACTTTGAAAGAGGTTCGTGATGCCATTGGTATCAACTATTTTGGATAATTAGGCCAAGAAAGGATGGCAGGGATGGAAAACCTTGTAATTTTGGATATTGGGTCTAATTCAGTCCGAATGGCGATTAACCAGATCGATTCAAATGGTTCTTATCGAGAGATTAAGCGAATTAAAAATGATAGTCGGCTGTCTGAAGGCATGGGCAAGGAAAAAGTGCTGCAGACAGTTGCTATTGATCGAACCATTAATGCTCTAGAAAATTTTCAAAAAATTTATCTAAAATACGATTCAGTTAATGTGATTGGAATTGCCACTGCGGCAGTAAGACAAGCAGTAAACAGGAATCAGTTTCTAGATCAAGTAAAACAGCGCATTGGTATTGATGTTAGAGTGCTTTCAGGAAATAAAGAAGCTTATTATGATTACCTTGGTGTCATGAATCGTCTTGGATCAAAAAATTGTTTAATCTTAGATATTGGTGGTGCCAGTTGCGAGTTAATTCGGGTTAAAAACGGTCAAAATACCAACTTAACCAGTATTCCAATTGGAGCAGTTAACATTAGTGAGCGGTATCGTTTAGGTGATTTGATTTCTGGAGCAAATCTATACAATGGGATGTTTCATATCCGGAAAGTTTTTTCAAAGATAAAGTGGCTTCCACAATCAAGTAAACAGCCCCTAGTTTTATTGGGTGGTGCCAATCGAACGTTGGCCAGAATTAATCGTCGCCGTCAAAAAATGACTCACATTGATTCAATTCATGGCTATCACCTAACTTATGAACAGGTTAATCGCACTTTTATGAGCTTGATTAGGGTAAACTTAAAAAAACGCCAACGAATTCAAGGTCTAGAAAATGACCGGGCTGATATCATTGTTGGTGGACTTTTGCCATTAATCGTTCTTTTGGATTTTGTGGACTCAAAGAAAGTAATTTTTTCTGAAAGTGGCGTTCGGGAAGGAATCATCACTGAATATGTTGAACAACATTTCAGTAATCAAAAAATTAAATAATAAATTAAATTGGACAAGTGTAAACTTGGCCAGTTTTTTGCATTAAAGGATTGGTGACTTAAATTGGACCCGCAATGGAAACAATTTTATAAGCTTAGTTACTTAAAACGTGCCAAAATGATTGAGAACCATGCTCATCTGAATTCTGATGAGGATGGATTGATTTCAAAAAATAAAAATGAAGTCTCTCAAAATCTCATTGAAAATTATCTGACTAACTTCAGTTTGCCTGAAGGAATTGCCGTAAATTTCTTGATTAATGGGAAGGATTATTTAGTCCCAATGGTCACAGAAGAACCATCCGTAGTTGCTGCCGCAAGTAATGGGGCAAAAATGCTGAGTCAAAATAACGGAATAAGTGCCGAGGTTATCAATAAGTTAGTTGATGGAGAAATGATTTTTAAGGTCAGCGATAAACTGGGGTTTGAAAATTTTATCAAGGACCATAAATCTGAAATCATTAAGATTGCCAATCAGAGCCATCCATCAGCCTTGAAACACGGAGATGGTGCTCAAAAAATTTGCACTCGGTCGATTTCTTCCAATTATTTGGCAGTTGATATGTCTCTTGATGCTGGAGAATCTATGGGCGCCAATACTCTAAATACAATGCTTGAGGCATGTAGTAAATTTATTGCTAAAAAAACAGATTCCCAACTTTTGATGGCGATTTTAACGAATTATTCAGCCCATGCATTAGTAAAGGTCGTTGGCAAAGTTTCGTTTGATCACCTTGCAAAGTCAAAGAAAGCGGGCAAGATGGTAGCACAGCGGATTGCTGAGGCAAGTGAAATAGCTCAGCTAGATATTAAAAGAGCAACTACTCATAATAAGGGAATTATGAATGGCATTGACGCAGTGGCAATGGCTTTTGGCAATGATTTTCGGGCTTTAGAAGCAGCTTTACACTCTTTTGCCGCCAATTCTGAGAAATACCATGGAATAAGTACCTGGGAAGTTCAAAGGGAATTTTTGGTAGGCAAAATGACAATTCCTATCCCAGTTGGATTTGTTGGCGGGGCAACTTCGGTTTTGCCGCTTGTAGAAGTAAATAAGAAAATAGCTGGGATAAAAAATGTTAAAGAAGAAATGAAAGTGATTGCTTCGGTTGGGTTAGCCCAAAATTTAGCGGCACTTAAAGCTTTGGTTTCTGAAGGAATTCAAAAGGGACATATGAATTTGCAGCTAAAGTCGATGGCTTTGGCCAATGGTGCTAAACCAAAAGAAGTGGATCAAGTTGTTGCTGAATTAAGAAAGCAAAGTTCAGTGGATGCAAGAAGTGCAAAGAAGATTATCAGAATGATTAGAAGCGGAAAGCGGGAATAATAAATGGCAAAAGATAATGACGTCCAGATTAATGACCAAGTCCAAAGTTTAATTAACGCGGTAAATAATTATTTTCCAGGTAAGGTAACTGTGGACTTTATCGGCAAGATGAAAGCAGGGTTTGTTCGCCAGGATCAATCTCAGATAGTTCAAGATAAAGATCATATTTATATTCAAGTAAGTGACTTGAGTGCACCAAATTACACCGCCTCACATGAACTTTTACATTTATTGATGATTCTTAGAGGATTTCCTCAGGTCTTTTTTAGCTTAACCACTGGGCAAGATCAATTAGATGATCAGCTTAAAATGATGGGAACTGAGCTTTACGACATTGTTTCGCACATTGTCGTTGTTGCTGAACAGCGAAAACATAATTTGATTAATAAAAGAATCGAGGCTCTTTACTTTAACGGTATCTATAACACAATCAAACCTGAGCCAAACCCACTTGATGATCAGATGACTCTGAGGTTGCTAACATTGATAGATGCTCACGTATTTTATGGCGACAATTATGACAGTGTTTCAGATCAGCTTAAAAAGGATTTTCCAGTTTCATTTGCAGCAGCTGAGAAGATTTATAATATTATTACTGAGAAGCCAACCAATTCTCCTTTTGAGCTTCGAAGAAATGTTGTTAAAATCTTTAAAGCTTTCGATAATCAGTTGAAACAATGGGAATTGCCACCTTTGCATAATTCGGAATTTACTACAGTAACAACTGTCCTTTCCAAGCGTCAATTGAATCTTGAAGTTCGGCAGTTATTTCAAATTTTTCATTCAGAACTTTTTGAAAAGAACACCGATACAAGGGCTTACGTTGGTTTCTATAAAGCCGATGAACAAAATTCATTTGTGATTTCCGGACCAAAAGGAAATAAGGAAGACCCTGAATTTTTCAAGTCGATGTATGATAAGAAGGTAGAGGACTTGTTTAAGGAGTTAAAGATGCCTTATATTATTCGTCAATAATTATATGGGAGGAATTTTAATGGCAGAATCGGATATTCAAAAAACTTTTGATAATGCGCAGAGAATTGTCTTTTTAACTGGTGCTGGAGTTTCAACTCCTTCAGGGATTCCTGACTATCGTTCGAAAGGTGGTCTGTATACAAATGATAAATCAGATCATCCTGCGGAATGGTATTTGAGCAGTGATGCATTGAATCAGGAGCCTAAAACTTTTTATGCTTATATGATGAAAAATATGTATTATCCGGATGCCAAGCCCAATGTGATCCATACTAAACAAGCTGAGTTCACCCAAAAACGCAATGCATTTGTGATTACACAAAATATCGATAATTTATATAAGGATGCTAAAACTAAAAATCTAATCGAATTTCACGGGAATCTGTATGATGTCTATTGCACGAAATGTGGTAAGCACATTGACTATCATGAATATTTAAAAAGTATGTACCATACTGAAGATGGTGGAATTTTAAGACCAAATATTGTTTTATATGGTGAAGGATTAAACGCCCAAAACATATCCCGTAGTGTCGATGCTGTTTCAAAAGCTGATCTGATTGTTATCGTTGGCACATCTATGAGGGTATATCCGTTTGCAGGGTTAATTGATTATCGATCATCTTCTGCTAAAGTGATTGCCATTAATCAAGAGAAATTGGAATTTCCATTTGATTTTACAATGGTTCAAGAAAATGCCGTCGATTTGTTTGATAAACTTGAAGTGAATTAGTTTAAAAAGGAGGATGGGACTTTTGATTAATATTGGATTAACAACATTTTCAGATCATCCTTCTTTAATAGGTGAAGACAGAAAAGTAAAATTAAGCGAATACAGTGCATTTTTTCCAGTTGTTGAATTAGACACGCCTTTTTACGCAATTCCCAGACGAGAAGTTATTGAAAATTGGCAGCATCAGGTTCCTGATAATTTTCAATTTATTTTAAAGGCTAATCGCTTGATGACTCTTCATGATCAGTATGATAAAGATGAGATTACAGACGAAAGTCGTCAACAGGCGTTTCAAGATTATCTCAAGGCAGTTTTTCCTCTTAGAAAAGCCAACCAATTAAAAACAATTTTATTTCAATTTCCACCTTCTTTTAAGCGAAGTCTGGAGTCCATTGATTATCTGAGAAATATTAGAGTGATTTTACCTGGAGTTTCGATTTCTGTTGAGTTTCGAAATTCCACTTGGTATACTCCTGAGATTAAAGATGATGTCAGTGGGTACTTGTCTGAACTGCATATGACTCAGGTTATTGTTGATGAACCTCATGCCACAAATATGGGTGTGCCTTTCTCACCGGTTGTCACAGACAAAAATTTGGCGATGCTTAGACTTCACGGCAGAAATGTTAAGGGCTGGACCAGTAATCAAAACTGGCGGAAACAGCGAACGCTTTACAGATATTCTTCACAGGAATTACAAAGCTTTGCTGATACGGTAAAAACACTTAACAAAGAAGCTAATGAAGTTGTCATCATTTTTAACAATAATAGTGGTGGGGATGCTGCTGATAACGCGCTTGAGCTTAAGAAAATGCTTGGAATTAATTTTAATGGCTTGGCGCCGATGCAATTAGATCTTTTTTAATTTTCCTTTTGTGGTAATCGCATTATTGACTTATTTTTGCTATAATTTTTGTATCATTAAAAATTGATTAAAGATTTAGAAAAGAGGAACTTTCATGTCGGAAAGTAAACCAACATATTACATTACAACGCCAATATATTACCCATCAGGTAAGTTACATATTGGAAATTCTTACACAACAATTGCCTGTGATGCTGAAGCCCGTTACAGAAGAGCAATGGGCTATGATGTTTTCTTGCTTACCGGAACTGACGAACACGGCTTAAAGATTGAGCAAAAGGCCGAAGAACTCGGGACGACTCCAAAGGCTTACGTTGATAAAATGGCTGCTGGAATCAAAAAATTATGGAAAACTCTGGAAATTTCAAATAATAAATTTATTCGAACTACTGACGATTACCATGAAAAAGCTGTTGCAGATATTTTTGAGAAGCTTAAAGACCAAGGTGATATTTATCTTGGTGAATATACTGGCTGGTATTCTGTTTCAGATGAAGAGTACTTCACTGAAAGTCAATTGGCTGAAGTGTATCGCGATGACAATGGTAAAGTCGTTGGTGGTAAAGCTCCTAGTGGCCACGAAGTTCAACTGGTTCATGAACAGTCCTATTTCTTCAAAATGAGTAAGTATGCTGACTGGCTGCTTCAATATTATAAAGATCACCCTGACTTTATTCAGCCTGAAACCAGGATGAATGAAATGATTAATAACTTCATCAAACCTGGACTGGAAGATCTTGCAGTTTCTCGGACTACTTTCCATTGGGGAGTTCCCGTTCGTTCTGATCCAAAGCATGTTGTTTATGTTTGGATTGATGCATTGAGCAACTATATTACTGCATTAGGTTATGATTCTGATGACGATAGCAACTTTAAGAAATATTGGCCTGCAGATGTCCATATGGTTGGTAAAGAAATTGTTCGTTTCCACACCATCTATTGGCCAATTATTTTGCATGCTTTAGGACTGCCATTACCAAAACACGTTTATGGCCACGGCTGGCTTTTGATGAAAGATGGCAAAATGTCTAAGTCAAAGGGCAACGTTATTTATCCTGAAACTTTGGTTAACAAATATGGTTTGGATGCTACACGTTATTACTTGCTAAGGGCAATGCCTTACGGCAAAGACGGTTTGTTCACTCCAGAAGATTTCATTGATCGATTAAATTTTGATCTTGCTAATGATTTAGGGAATTTATTGAATCGAACAATTTCGATGATTAACAAGTATGAAGGAGGTATTCTTCCTCAATATAAAGGAGGAGTAACCAAGTTTGATTCTGACCTGGAAAATATTAGTGCAGATGTAATTACCAACTATAAAAAATTGATGGATAACCTGCATTTTTCTGAGGCTCTTCAAGAAGTATGGAAGTTAGTTTCTGCAACCAACAAATATATTGATCAAACTGAACCTTGGAACCTTGAAAAAGATGAATCAAAACATGATCAACTTGATGCTGCAATGGCACATTTAGCAGCTTCACTTAGAGTGATTGCCGAACTGATCAGTCCAGCTATGACTCATGCACCTAAGGAAATTTTTGATCAACTAGGTTTGGATGAAGGAATTGACATTAAGGATTTAAAGTTCGCTGATTTACCTGCTGGCAAGAAGGTTGCCGAAAAAGGAACCCCAATTTTTCCAAGAGTAGATGCGGATGAAGAAATTGATTTTCTTAAGAACCAAATGACCAAATCTGATAAGACAAAAGGCCGAGCAGCTATGCAAAGAGCAGCTAAGGGAACATTTAATCCTGAGGATACTAACCTGGCTTTAAGCAAGAATCCGATTAGGTTTGAAGCTTTTGAGAAGATTGAATTAAAAGTTGCCGAAATCATTGATGTTCAAAAAGTTGCTGAAGCGGATAAACTGCTTAAGTTTAGACTTGATGCTGGTGATGACGGCGATCGTCAAATTCTCTCAGGAATTGCAGAATGGTATCCTGATTTCAAGAAATTAGTGGGCAAGAAAGTTATAATTGTTTCTAATCTCAAGCCGAGAAAGATGAAGGGCGAAATTAGCCAAGGGATGTTATTATCAGTTCAGCATGCCGATGATAAGGTTGAGTTAGTGACTGTAAACTCAGATCTTGAAAATGGTTTAACATTGGAATAAAGATAAATTAACCGTTCCTCCAAGTTGGAGCGGTTTTCTTTTTGAATTTAAGAGGTAAACAATGAAAATATTTGATTCCCATACCCATTTAAATGATGAACATTTGTATCCTCAAGCCGATAAATATTTTATGCATGCAAATGAATTAGGGGTTGTTAAACTCGCGAATGTTGGCTCAAACGAGAAGCTCAACAAACTTTCACTTGAGCTTTCAAAAAAGTATTCGGATATGTATTCGATTATTGGTTGGCACCCAGAAGATTCAATTAATTATGATGATCACCAAGAAAAATTACTATTAAAGCAGCTTCAAGATAATCCGGTGGTGGCCGTTGGCGAAATTGGGCTGGATTATTATCAGACCACTTCTAATAGAGCGGTTCAAAAAAAGGTCTTTCGCCGTCAAATTGAAATTGCTAAGAATTTTCATTTACCAATTTCAATTCATAATCGAGATGCTTTTGAAGATACTTATCAGATTTTAAAACAAGAAAACATCGGCGAAATTGGTGGTGTTCTTCATAGTTTTAACGGTGATCCGGAATGGTTGAAAAAATTTCTTGATTTGGGATTAGATGTTTCATATAGTGGGGTGGCCAGTTTCAAAAAAACTCATGATGTTCATGATTCTGTGCGTCAGACTCCTCTTGATCGAATGTTGGTTGAAACTGATGCTCCCTATCTTTCACCTGAACCACTAAGAGGAAAGCAAAACGAACCAGCGTATACTTTATACACAGTTGAAGCGGTTGCCAGATTTCGTGATGTTAATCCTGATGAAATTGCAGCCCACACTTATCAAAATACTTTGAAATTATTTGGAATTGAGGATTAATGAAAAAAATTAAAGAAGTTATTGTCGTCGAAGGCAAAGATGATACAAAAAGAATTCAAGAAGCGGTCAACGCTGATACCATTGAAACCCGTGGCTCTGCTATTCCAGCTGAAACATTGAAACTTATCGAAAAAGTAGCCAAGACTAGGGGAATCATTATTTTTACTGACCCTGATTTTTCTGGCGAGAAAATTCGTAAAATTGTTTCTCAAGCTGTCCCCAATGCTAAGCATGCTTTTATTAAAAAAAGTCAAGGTGTCCCAAAAAGGCATCTTGGTTCCTTAGGAGTGGAGCATGCTAGTCCTCAAGCAATTAGAGATGCTTTAAAAAATGTATATACAGAAGATGATTCAGCGCCGGAAATGATTTCCCTTTCTGAACTTAGAAAATTGGGACTAATGGGAGATCCAAAATCTAAAGACAAGCGAAAAGCAGTCGGTGAAATTTTAAATATTGGCTATGTTAATGCAAAGCAAATGATTCACCGGCTGAGAATGTTTGGGATTTCCAAAGAACAGTTATTAAAAGCTGTCGAACAAATTGATCAGGAGGATAAAAATGACTGATTATCCAGAAATTGCCAGCCCGGCAAGAACTCAAGCAATTTTAAATAAATACCATCTAAGAGCAAAAAAAAGTCTTGGGCAAAACTTTTTGATTGATCTCAATATTTTACACAAGATAATTGAAACTGCTGGGTTAACTAAAAATGATAATGTTATTGAAATTGGCCCCGGCATAGGTGGACTAACTGAACAGTTAGCCAAGGTCTCGGGTAAAGTGCTTGCATTTGAAATCGACGAGAATCTTTTACCGGTTTTGGCTGATACTCTTTATCAGTATGACAATGTTGAAATTATTAATGAAGATATTTTAAAAGCAAATTTACCTAAAATAATTGATCAAAAATTTTCAGCTAATCAGCCGGTCAAGGTAGTGGGAAATTTACCATATTACATCACTACTCCAATTGTCATGAACTTATTAGCTAGTAATGTCTCTTTTGAAAGCATTACCGTTATGATGCAAAAAGAAGTTGCTGAAAGATTAACATCCAAGCCAAATAATAAGTCTTATGGATCATTATCCGTTATTATTCAGCAAAGCTGTGATGTGGAGGTTTCATTTATTGTTCCTAAAACGGCTTTCATTCCGCAGCCAGCAGTGGATTCAGCAATTGTGAAAATTTCCAAAAAGAACATTTCCGGAGATCAACCCTTTAACAGTAAGCGTTTTGCGGCTTTTGTCCGGGGATGTTTTATGCATCGACGTAAAACATTGCGTAATAACTTACAAGGATTTTTTGGAAAAACTGCTGATACTAAATCGATAATCTTGCAAGGGTTAACGGATTTGGCCATCAAGCCTGAATGGCGGCCTGAACAATTAAGTGTTTCACAATTTATTTCGTTGACAAATAAATACCATGAGCTTGGCATCTTAAGGTAATTTTTAACATTTTGTTCTTGAAACGTAATAAACTTTGTGATAAAAATTGCAGAATTATTACCAAAATGATATAATGTTTTATCGTGAGGTGATTGGATGCCAGTAAAATTGTCTGTAATTAAGCATAAGATGGATGACCACATTGGTCAGCACGTATTAGTAACCTCCCAGATTGGTCGCCGAAAGACTACTAAGCGGGAAGGAATTCTCTCAGAAACTTTTCCAGCAATATTTGTTGTTGAATTAGATCAGGGTGAAGCTCATTTTGAACGGGTATCTTATAGTTATACCGATATCTTAACGAAAAACATCAAAGTGGACTTTGAAAGTGAACAGGTTAACTAATTTGCGGGCCGATAAAGGCCTTTTTATTTTGGCTTTTTTTTAGTAATATAAGAGAAAATGAATCGGAATTTAGTTTAAATTAAGTAAAATGTTAAATGGTGAAGACTATGAAACTGATTGTAAGAGCACCAGCTAAGGTGAATCTTGGGTTAGACGTTGCTTCTTTTCGTAAAGATAGGTTAATTGAATGGGACATGGTTATGACCTCTGTGTCACTTAACGATTATGTTCAAATAGAAACCCAGGATTCTTCTAACAACATCGAAGTTCACTCAAATAACGGCTTTCTTCCCGAAGATAGCCGTAATTTGGCGTATAAAGCAGCCAGATTATTTCTTCAAGAGGCTAGCCTAAATCAAAGTGTAAGAATTGAAATTGATAAACACATCCCGATTGCCGCAGGTTTGGGCGGTGGGTCAGCTGATGCGGCTGCCGTTTTAAGAGGCCTAAACGAAATATTTAAAACTAATTATAGTTTAAAAAAACTTGCCAAAATCGGCATTAAAATAGACTCTGATGTTCCTTTTTGTGTATATAGTAGGACATCAAGAGTCTCTGGAAAAGGAGAGGTTGTTGTCCCACTTAATAGGTTACCCAAGATGTGGTTAATTTTAGCCAAACCCGGAATTAGTGTTTCGACTCCAAGAATACTGCATCAAATCAGTGGAAAAGCTCTTGAACATCCAAAAATTGATAACATTGTTAATGGTATTCAAAATTCAGATTATAATCAGATTGCAAAAAATTTAGGAAACTCTTTGGAGTCTATTACCACTCAAAATTATCCGCAAATATTTACTTTGGAACAGCGAATGAGAAAGTATGGGGCAGACGGTTCATTAATGAGTGGCAGTGGTCCCACTGTTTTTGGTATGGCCAAAACCCATAGCAGAGCCCAGCGAGTTTACAACAGTCTTTCTGGTTTTTGCTCGGAAGTCTATTTAACTCAACCGTTAAATATAGAAAATCCATAATAAAATATTTAAACTCAATTTTTTATACTAAATGACAGAATATTGTTGTCGATTAGTATATCTTAAGCATAAAAATGAAGTTGTTTATACATATTTTTAAACCGCCAAATGAACCGTGTTCTAGATACATTTCTCTTTGATGAAGAACAAAAATTTGTTTTTTTATTGTTGTCGAGGTTTATTTGGGAAAGAATAATGGCCCATCTTTTATTATGGTGATTGACAAAAATCTCATTTCCGTTAAACTGTAATAGTAATGATTACACTTTAACGGAGGGATTCTCTTGCAGTCTTCTTTAATCAAAATTGAAAATTTATCATTATCTTTTCCTGATCATCATGTTTTAAACAATTTATCGTTAGATATTAAAAAAGGTGAGTTCTTAGCCGTAATTGGTGAAAATGGCGTGGGTAAAACCACCCTGGTACGAATTTTATTAAAACAACTTCGTCCCTCTAGTGGGAAGATTATTATGCCTGATGATCTAAGAATTGGCTACGTGCCCCAGTTTAGAAATATTGACGTTGATTATCCTTTAAGTGTTAGAGACTTTGTTTCTCTTAGCTTTACCGGATTTAAGTTTCCTTGGCTGTCCAAAACAGAAAAGAAGAGACTCAATGAAGTTATTTCGGAAGTAAAGTTAAATAATATTGAAAAACGGCCCTTAGGTTTAGCTTCAGGTGGCGAAAAGCAAAAGGCTTATTTAGCTTCAGCTCTGGTGAAGCACCCACAGTTGTTGATTTTGGATGAATCGACAGCAAGTTGGGATCCAAAGACTAAACATGAGCTGTTGGATGTCGTTGTCGACATTAACAAAAAGTTTAGCGTGACGATACTCTTTGTTTCCCACGATTTAAAACTGGTTTCAGAATATCCTGATCATTACTTGTGGTTGCAAAAAGGAAACTATGAAAGTGGGAAGATTTCTGATTTACCAAGGGATGTTAAGGAGGGTATTAATGTTTGAATTGGAATTTATGCGTAATGCTTATGTGGCTGGAACTTTAATTGCGATTTTAAGTGGGGTAATGGGCGTTTTTGTAATTGCCAGAAATATGTCATTTCTTAGCCACACACTCTCCGAAATTGGGTTTGCCGGCGCTTCATTTGGCATTTTTATGGGATGGTCCCCATTAAATGGGATGCTTTTATTTACAACAATATCTTCAATCTTGGTTGGCGAGTTAAGCAGTCAAGTTGAATCCCGTCGTGAATCCGTAATCAGTGCTATTTCGGGACTCTTTATTGGTTTAGGAATTTTATTTCTTGCCTTGGCCCAAACAAATTCTAGTTATGCTACTAATATTTTATTTGGGAGTGTTATTGGTATTAGTCAACAGAATGTTAACCAAATGATTCTTTTGTCGTCGCTGGTACTGGTTGTAATCTTACTGATCTTTAGAGATTTGAAAGCAGATTCCTTTGATCCAATTGGCGCTAGGGTTAACAAGGTTCATTCTAGTTTAATGTCAATTCTGTTCTTAGTGATGCTAGCATTCAGTGTCAGTGTTGCGGCTCAGATTGTTGGTTCTTTGTTAATCTTCATTTTATTAACGTTGCCTGCCGCCAGTTCCAAATATTTTGCCCATACCGTTTTTAAGATGACTGGTTTAGCTATCGTATTTGCCTTAACAGGAGTATGGTTGGGACTTTATTTGGGTTATCTTACTAATTGGCCGGTTACATTTTTTATTTCGACCATTGAAGTAATAATTTACGCAATAGCTTTGTTTTATAATTCTTTACGTAATAGAAGCGAATAAGAAGAAAAATAAATCGATTTGATTTTGATTACCTCCCCAAAAGCCGAACATTTATGATAAAATTGAAACTATATTACATAAATCAAAGAGGTGGAATTTTTGAAAGTACGTCGAAGTGATCGATTGATTGATATGACAAGGTATTTAATTGAGCGGCCCCACAAGTTGGTACCGCTAACTTTTTTTGCTCAGAGGTACGAATCAGCCAAGTCTTCAATCAGTGAAGATTTAACAATTTTGAGACGGACCTTTCAGGATCGGGGGACCGGGCTTCTGGAAACCATTCCTGGAGCCGCTGGCGGAACCAGATTTCTGCCATACATTCTCAAAGAGGAAGCTCAAAGTTTTGTTAACCAATTGATAGAGGAAATGTCTTCTGATACTAGATTCTTGCCTGGTGGTTATGTTTACATGTCTGATTTGTTGGGTAATCCGGCAACTTTAAGACAGATTGGGCGAATTTTTGCAACGCAGTATTTAAACCAAAAAGTTGATGCGGTTATGACAATTGCTACAAAAGGAGTTCCCATTGCACAAAGTGTTGCGGATTATTTAAACGTGCCTTTTGTTATTGTTCGTCATGACACAGAGATTACCGAAGGATCAACTGTAAATGTAAATTATGTATCCGGGTCCTCGGAACGAATTGAAAAAATGTCTTTGTCCAAGCGGAGTTTACAGCCTGATTCAAATGTATTAATCGTTGATGATTATATGCGTGGTGGTGGTACCGTTGGTGGAATGATTTCGATGGTCCATGAATTTGACGCAAATTTAATCGGAATTGGCGTTGTGGCTGAAAGTACTACCAGTCATCGAATCAAAGTCGGGGACTATACCTCGTTAATGAGAGTTGACGCTGAGAACGAGAAGATCGTTTCCAGAACTGGAAATTACTTAGAAAAAATTTTTAACTGAAATGGATTGAGGTAAATTAAATGTCATCAAAAAACGCGATAATATTGGCAGCTGGCAAGGGAACAAGAATGAAGTCAAAACTTTATAAAGTCCTCCACCGAGTTTGTGGAAAGACAATGGTTGACCATGTTTTGACGCAAGTTCAGGCAGCTGATATGGACAATATTGTGACAGTCGTTGGCTTTGGTGCTGATGCCGTTAAAGAAGAACTTGGAAACAGAACCAAATATGTTGTTCAAGAAAAGCAATTAGGTACCGGAAATGCAGTCCTTCAAGCTGAATCACTTCTCGGTGATCTAGATGGAGTAACGATAGTTGTTAGCGGCGATACACCACTTTTTACCACTAAAACATTTGAGAACTTGATTTCTTATCATCAAAATAAAAAGGCTGCAGTTACAATTTTGACATCCAAGGCTCCTGATCCTACTGGTTATGGTCGGATTATCAGAAATGATTTAGGAATTGTCGAAAAAATTGTTGAACAAAAGGATGCAACTGAAACTGAACAGAGAATTGATGAAATCAACACCGGCGTATACGCATTTGACAACCGACTGTTATTTTCTGCACTCCATAAGATTACTAACAACAATGCTCAAGGTGAGTACTACTTAACTGATGTGATTGAAATTCTTAAAAATGAAGGTCAAACCATTGCTGCTTATCGAATGAACGATTTTTATGAATCGATGGGAGTAAATGACCGGGTTGCTTTAGCTCAAGCAAATAAAATTATGCGTAAACGAATTAATGAAGAACACATGCGTAATGGTGTTTCGATGATTAACCCAGAAGACACATACATTGATTATGGAGTTGAAATTGGTTCAGATACAGTTATTGAACCTGGCGTTCAACTTAAAGGAAAGACAGTTATTGGCAGCGATTGTTATATTGGTGCTAATTCTGAGATTAGAAATTCAGTGATCCATGATAATGTTACTGTTACCTCTTCATTAATTGAAGATTCAGAGATGATGGACCATTCTGATATTGGGCCAAATAGTCATTTGCGGCCTCATGCAGTTATTGGCAAACATGTTCATCTTGGCAATTTTGTTGAAGTCAAAAAAGCCGAAATTGGTGAGGGAACTAAAGTTGGCCATTTAACATACGTTGGTAACGCCAAGTTAGGCAGAAATATTAACGTTGGCTGCGGAGTGGTATTTGTAAATTATGATGGGGCTAAAAAGCATGAAACTGATGTTGGTGATGATTCATTTATTGGCAGCAACTCAAATTTGATTGCACCTTTGAAGGTTTCTGATCATTCATTTATTGCTGCAGGATCAACAATCACTGATCAGGTAAACAAATATGATATGGCAATTGCTCGTTCTAGACAAACCAATAAGCCAGGGTATTTTAAGAAATTGCCTTATCAAAAGGACTAAGTGGGCTGTTTTGACAGTGAAGCAATGTATAATGAGTTTGTAAGCGTAAAACAATGAAAAATCGGAGGATCGGCATGGCCCAACAATATTTTGATTCTAAACTTAAGATTTTTTCGTTAAATTCTAATCATCCTTTGGCAGAAAAAATTGCCAAAACGGTCGGAGTTCCTTTAGGAAAAACGGCAGTAGATAGATTCAGTGATGGTGAAATTCGGATTAACATTGAAGAAAGTATTCGGGGGGATAATATTTTTATTATCCAATCGACTTCTTCACCAGTAAATGACAACTTAATGGAACTTTTAATCATGGTTGATGCCTTAAGACGTGCTAGTGCTGGAACCATCACAGTTGTTATGCCTTATTATGGTTATGCCCGCCAGGATAGAAAGGCCCGTTCAAGAGAACCAATAACTGCTAAATTAGTCGCTAACATGCTTGAAACTGCTGGTGTTGATCGTGCAGTTATGATGGATCTTCATGCAGCACAAATCCAAGGCTTCTTTAACATCCCAGTTGATCATTTAATGGCAGCACCGCTTTTGGCGGATCATTTTCTTAAAATGGGATTCGATAAGGATACGGTTGTTGTTTCACCTGATCATGGTGGAGTTTCCCGGGCTCGAGCATTAGCTGAATTTTTGAAAGACCCAATTGCAATTATCGATAAGCGTCGTCCTGAAGCCAACGTAGCTGAAATAATGAATATTATTGGTGATGTTCGTGGCAAACGCTGCTTAATGATTGACGATATGATTGATACTGGTGGCACTATTACCTTGGGGGCTCAAGCACTTGTTGATGCCGGAGCCACTGAAGTCTATGCGTGCTGTACTCATCCTGTTCTTTCTGGGCCAGCTATTCAGCGAATTGAGGATTCACCAATTAAGAATTTGGTTGTTACTGATACGATTAAGCTGTCAAAAGAAAAACAAATTGACAAGATTCAACAAATTTCCGTTGGCCCATTAATTGGTGATGCTATCAAGCGAATCAATGAAAACAAACCAGTCAGCGTCTTGTTTAAGACTCGCTTTAGAGGAGCAAATGGAGTTGACTAAAGAATCAAAGATCTGGTCAAGAAATCAGTTTACTAAAGTTATTTGGATGACTTTGATTGCCGCTGCGTTAGTAAATCTTCTGATGATGATTTTTGGGTTTAAATTTATTATGATTGGTAATCTTGATTTTATGGTTGGCTTGTTTGCAATTGTTTTAACTGCTTTCTTTGTTTTAAAAGATGGTCATCTGTTTACGGGGTGGAGGTTATTGTTTCATTTTGCAGATAGTCAAAGAGATTCCAAGCCTTCTGATGACCCCAAAAAAGTTGGGTCAATTAAGAATCAACCAATTAAAGTTAATTCTCTTGCTATGTATTTTTTAGTAATCGGAGCAGTTTTAATTATTGCCGGCGTAATATTTTCAGTAATATAAATATAAGGGTTCAGGTCATGCCTGGACCTTTTTTAGAAGAATTTGACTTTGAAAACTCCTGAGGGTATTCTTTCTTTAATGTATTTTAGGGGTTAAGTGTAGTTTATTGGGTTCAGTTTATGGGAGAAAAATCATGAAAATTAAACGGTTTTTAATGATAGCTATGATGGGGTTTGTCATCTTTAGTGTCGCAAATACCAATGTTTGGGCATCAACTGAGAAAAAGAAAGCTGGCAAAGATCCGTATGATATTAACAAGATTTTAAAACAGCTTATGGGCAAAAAAGTTCAAAAAGTTTCTGGCAATCAGATGGTGAGTCTTGATGTGATTTTAAAGCCCCAAAACTCAAATGAATTAAATTCACAGATTTATGCTGTAAATACACCTGGGAACCCACAATTTAAGAAGTTTTACACTCCTATGATGTTTCAAAGTAAATTTGGTTATTCTAATAGTGTTTTAGATCAGTTCAAATCTTTTTTTAAAAAATATCATTTAAAAACGTTTAATTATAAGAATGTTGTGATAGTTAATGTTGTTGGCAAGGCTAAATATATCAATAAAGCTTTTGCAACTGATTTAATGACTGCTACATATCACAATAATCCGGTTCAATTTTCGAAAAAAAAGCCAGTTTTATCAAAATCACTTGGAATAAAGTATTAACTGTTTTAGGAATCACAAATTTTAATTCTAAAGCCAATGCTGGCTTTTTAAAGTCAGTTAATCAGTCCGGTAAACCTTCCGAACAATATGCCCCTAGCAAGTTTATTTACCGATATAACGTTAATCCACTTTATAACCAAGGGATGTCAGGTAAAGGACAGACCATGGGAATAATTACCTTTGCAGGTTTTAATAAGCAAGATCCTGAACATTTTTGGGAATCTGAACATATTAAGACTAAAAGTAATCGAATCAGCGTCAAGAAAATTTATAATCCGGTATTAGGCGGGCAAAGTGATTCGGACGGATCTACCGAAACTACCCTGGATGTTGAGCAGTCAGGGGCAGTAGCTCCTCAGGCTAATATTAGAGTTTATGAGGCAAATTTTAGCGATGTTGGAATGGCAAACACGTTTTCAACTGCTTTTGATGAAAATAAGGCGGGTTCGTTATCAATTAGTTGGGCAATTAGTGAATATATGACCCATTATTTGAGAGAAAACCATTATTGGTCACCGGTTTATGGTCAGGTATTCAACCTAATCTTTGCTCAAGGAGCACTTCAAGGTCAATCAACTTTTGCGGCATCAGGAGATACTGGTGCTTATAATCAAGGAATTGGCGGCCAAATTGGGCCAATTCAGATTCCTAATTATAGTACTTATGGCGTTTTACCAAGTGATAACCCTTGGGTAACCAGTACTGGTGGAACCTCTTTGCCTTTTAATAAACGAATCCATGGAACTAAGTACTACGTTAGCATTGGCAAAGAACGGGCTTGGGGTGGCGACTACTTTTTCCCATTATTTGCCAAACATCGAAGTGTTTTCTTTAAAAACTTTGAATTATTTCAAATGATAATGTCTGGCGGGGGTGGAACTATCAGCCATCTTTACGGAACTCCTCAGTATCAGCAAGGTGTTCCAGGAGTTAATACGTTTAACGCTCGCCAGTATATTTCAATAATGATGCAGCCAAGGATTAACCCAATTTTAGTTTCTGGTAAAGATTCGGGAAGAAATTATCCCGATGTTTCTGCCAATGCTGATCCAATTACTGGTTACCAAATTTACCAGAAGGCCAAAAAAGGCCCAAGTTGGGTCGTTGTAGGTGGAACAAGTGCTGTTGCTCCCCAATTTAATGGAATTACCGCACTGATTAACAGTGGCAGAAAAGATAGGATGGGCTTTTGGAATGCTCAAATTTATCAGTTGGCTCAAAATCCTGAAGAGACTCCATTTTATCCAATGAATTCAACAACTGAAAACTCTAACCTTTACTATACTGGTCAACCTGGAACTGTTTATAACCAAGCAACTGGTTTAGGAACCGTTGACTTTGCAAAATTAGCAGCTGTTTACAAATAAAAAAGTATATTTTTAATATTTAAGTTATAGAGATAAAACCCCTAAGCAGACAACCAAGTCCACTTAAGGGTTTTTATCTCTATTTATTATTAACAAATTTATCAATCGCATAGGCAGCGCCATTTTCGTTATTTGTCTTTGTAACAAAACTAGCGGCTTCTTTGACCTCTTTGGTAGCATTTCCCATTGCTACAGACGTTTTGGCATATTGAATCATTGACAAATCATTACCCGCATCACCTAAGGCCATTATATTGTCCACCGTCAATCCAAGAGACTTTCCTAGATCTTTTAATGCATTACCCTTTGAGGCTTGTTTATCCATAATTTCTAAAAAGCAAGTTTCACTTTGAACAATATTTAATCTTTCCTTTAAATCTTTTGGAATTAAAGGTTTAACTCGTTGAATCTCTTTTGGAAAATCAACATACATTGCTTTGGCAATTGGAGTATCAGGTGTTATGTCTTCAGGGGCTCGATAATTTATTGGCAGGTGAACTAAAAACCCTTCGGCAGTTGAATATGGGCTTTGATTTCGGTTAGTTACATAAATTCCATCATTGTTCTCCACTTGAAAGTGAACATTAAACTTTCGACTCAACATTTCTACTTGAAGAAAATCATCATAACTTAACCCATGGGAAAAAAGAATCTTGCCATCTAAAGTTTGGACGGTTCCACCGTTAAACGTGATTGCATATTCATTATTTCCTGAAATACCTAATTTTTCCAGATATGCTTTTACTCCACTTAAAGGACGGCCTGAACAAAGAACAACCTTTATTCCTTGTTTGCGAGCCTTGTTTACAGCTTGAATAGTGGTTTGGGTAATCTGTTTCATATCATTTACTAAAGTACCGTCAATATCAATTGCGATCAATTTGATGTCCATAAGAAGTCTCCTTAAAGAGTTAATTAATTAGTTTATCATTTAAAATGTGCTTTTTAAAAGCATCGTATTGTGATTGAAATAAGTCTACGTTGTCTTTTGAAGAAGGTTTTAAGAAAACCTTTGGGAAGAAGTAACGGTTGTCACCTGCAGTTTTATCAGCAATTGCAGCGACCAGTGGACTTACTGTAGAAAGAGCAACTAACGTCCCATCAGGTTGCATAAGCTCGATTTCTTTCTTATTCTTGCCAGGAGTGTAAGCATCATAAGGGAGATCATAGCTATTATCTGTTGCCGTGTAGTATCTCGGATTAAAACCGGCTTGTTCGATTAATTTATTTAGTTTAGGAATTAATGGCTTGGTCGTTTCATCAAACCGCACTGATTTTAATGGTTTTCGATCAATAAATCGGGTAGCTAAATCACTCAATATTTTGTCAGGGTATCTTTTCCAATGGATAAAATATGTGTTTAAAACGCCATCATCAAGCTGAAGATAGTCATCTAAGTTAAAGTCTTGCTTGAAAAATGGGAGCAGCAGATAAGGAGTTTGGGCGCCTGCATTTGGATTGTCACTAAAAATTTCTTTAGATCTTAATAAAAGTCGATTTAAGCCGACCTCCATTGCTCGAGAAACAGGGTGAAAATATACCTGTTGGTACATTTGAAATCGGCTGACAACATAGTCTTCAACAGCATGCATTCCGCTCATTTCAAAACAAATACCATTTTTGTAGGGCCGCATAACCTCAAGAATTCTCGAAAGATCAAAGGTGCCGTATTTAACCCCGGTATTATATGCATCTCTTAATAGGTAATCCATTCTATCGGCATCAAGTTGGCTGGAAATCATTTCCACTACCTGTTTATTAGGATAGGTTTTGCTGATGACACTGGCGACTTTTTCCGGAAATTCTGGTGAAACTCGCCGTAACACTGCATTTATTTCTGTATCAGGAGAAGTAATAATTTGGCGGGTAATGGCTTCATGATCCGTTCCAAAAATATGTTCAAATGTGTGAGAGTAAGCACCGTGGCCAATGTCATGAAGTAATGCGGCACATAATGCAACTAATTCTTCTGAATTGTCCCATAAACCATCACCAGGATGTCTAGAAGGAAAGTTTTTTTGAAAAGATTCGGTAATTCTTCTGGTAATTTCATAAACTCCCAGTGAATGACCAAATCTAGTATGCTCGGCGGTATGGAAAACCAAAGAAGTTGTTCCCAACTGATGAATTCTTCTTAACCGCTGAAATTCAGTTGTGTTGATTAAATCCAAAATAACTTGGTACTTGACATAAACATAATTATGAACCGAATCACGAAAAACTTTTTCTCGCTTCAGTTGTCTTTTTGCGTATTCCAAATGAAAGCCTCCTAGACTAATGGAATTTGTTCGTTGCGTAACCTTATTCGGTGAAGTTGGTTTATTTTTTCCGTCTGGTACTTTTGGGAATTTAAAAGCTTGTCTTGATTAATAGTATCCACGATCATTTGCGATTTGGTTATTGATTGGATGAATTTATTATTAACCTTTTGAAGACTCAGACCGTTTAAACCCAACTCTTCTAATGTTGTCATTGTTTGAGGATCAACTCTGGGAAAATTAAATTTGGTCTGACTATAAGCATTGCTTTTTTGATAAAAGTCCAACACTACTTGACTTCTCTGATTTTGATCTCCAAAAACTCCCAAATAGAGCATAATCACCAATGCATCGTGTGACCGTCTTTGTGAGATACCGGCGATCTTTTGCCCGCCAACTTGAAGGTCAAATTTGCCTGGACAATAAGAATTCTTTACTTCTCCGGTCTTTATTTGTATATTTGGAAAACAGTCTTGAATAAAATCGGCCATCACTTGGTATCCTTGGTCAATTGTATATTTTGTGTCTTTAGTAGGAATAAAAAGAGAAATATTAATTACCCCTAAGTCGCTAATTACTCCAAGGCCACCTGAATTTCGCAAAAAATAATCATAGCCATGGCCAACAACACTTTTTAATCCAGCTTTTAAGTTTGGAACATGGCGATCATTAATACCAAGAATTAATGTTTTATCAGCCATTGTCCAAAAGTGGATGAAGGGAATCTGCTCTTGGTTGCATAGTTCCAAAAGGGTATTAGTATCTGCAAAAGAATCAAGCCGGTTATTTTTATGATAAAGCGTATTGATAATTTGAATCTTTTTATCAGTAAATTTCATTTTCTTACTCGATTCAGTTCGATTTTACTCATAATGTCATTATACCAGACCATTTTTAGAGAAATTGATTCGAAGTAAATTTGCACTATTATAAATGCTTGGGTTTATAATAGTTTAGTTAAGAACAACGAGGAAGAAGGCGTTTATTTGGATAATTTGCGTGCAGGAATTCCAGTACAGGTCCACCTTGAAACAAATATCGTCCAAGATGATCAAAGCTCGAGCTTTGTGTTTGATGTTTCCGGTCAGTTAGTTCAAATCGGAGAAAGTATTTATATTAGATATAATGAAGATTCTGATGATCAGGGAAAAGTTCCGGTTACGATAAAAATTATGCCAAACGGCAGTGTGAAGTTAACCCGATCAGCAAGTAATCGGCTTCAATTAATTTTTATCAAGGGAAAACGAGTTGCGGCTAGGTATCAAACACCTTATGGGCCGTTGGACATTCAAACTGTGACACCTATGATGGAAGTCGAAATAAAAAATTATCCTTTGAGAGGGAGACTAGATATTGACTATTTGTTATATGCTGGTTCTGATCTTTTAGGCAAGTATAATATTCGATTGCAATTTACTGTTTAACCGAGTATAGTTACTTCTAGACTGTTATAAGGACTGTTGTTGAAAGGACGTGTACCATTTTGACTGTGAAATTGGATGCCTTTGAAGGCCAAAATAAAAGTGAATTGTCAATGATCGAAGTTGCTCACGCAATTTTGGCTCAACGCGGAGATGTTATGCCCTTTGCTGATTTAGCTAATGAGGTTCAATCTTATTTAGGTGACAGCAATCGGGAAATTCGAGATCGGCTTTCTCAGTTTTATACTGACTTAAACATTGACGGAAGTTTTATTTCATTAGGTGATAATCTTTGGGGGCTTCGGACATGGTACCCATACGAGTCAATCGATGAAGCAACTGTCCATGCGGATGATGAAGAAGATGAAGATCGTCCGAAGAGGAAGAAACGTCGTAAAGTTAATGCCTTTTTGGCAGATGCTTCTGATGATGATGACGTCATCGATTATGACGATGATGATCCTGAAGATCAAGATGATGATTTTGATGACGTTGACGACGATGATTCTAGCGATGACGATGACACCGAAGGTTCTGAAGATCTTAAGAAATATAATAAGGATCTTGAAGACATTGACGATGAAGAAAATGATGATAATGATGACGATCTTCCAGATGGCATTGAAGGCGAATTAAGTGACCTTAATGATGATGACGACGATGACGATGATCTTCTAGGTAATGATGATGATAATGATGATTCAGATGATTCCAAGAACGAGTAATTAATCTTGACGTGAACCTGAATAATATGTATTATGTTCTTTGGGCTCCTTGAGAAATCTTGGACATCTGTTCGATGAAAAAGTGTTCCCTATTCTATTTTGTGGATAGGGATTTTTTTATTTTTGTAATCCCCGGTAAAAATTTGGAGGAGAGAATATAATGACCAAATATATTTTTGTTACAGGCGGCGTTGTTTCTTCATTAGGCAAGGGCATTGTTGCAGCGTCTTTAGGTCGATTACTAAAGAATCGTGGATTGAATGTCACAATTCAAAAATTTGACCCGTATATCAATGTGGATCCAGGAACCATGAATCCATACCAGCATGGGGAAGTTTTTGTTACCGACGATGGGACAGAAACTGACCTTGATCTTGGTCATTATGAAAGATTTATTGATAATAATTTAAACAAGTACTCGAACGTTACAACCGGTAAAATCTATGATGAGGTTCTTAAGAAAGAACGTCACGGAGATTATTTAGGTGCAACCGTTCAGGTGATTCCTCATATTACTGGGATGATTAAGGAAAAGGTTATGAGAGCCGCTAAGGTAACCAACGCGGAAATTGTAATAACTGAAATTGGTGGAACCGTTGGTGATATTGAATCACTACCATTCCTAGAAGCAATTAGGCAAATGAAGTCAGAAGTTGGTGATGAAAACGTCTTTTACGTTCATACCACATTAATTCCTTATCTAAGAGCTGCACGGGAAATGAAGACTAAGCCTACTCAGCACAGTGTTAAAGAACTCAGAGGGCTGGGAATTCAACCTAACTTATTGGTAGTTCGTTCTGAATTTCCAATCACTGATTCGATGAGAAAAAAGATTGCATTGTTCTGTGATGTTAAGCCTGAAGCTGTTATTGAATCTCTAGATGTTCCAACACTTTATTCCATCCCGATTAATCTGCAAAAGCAAGGAATGGATCAGCAAATCTTGGATCACTTTGGAATAAAAGCTCCTAAGGCTGACATGACCGAATGGAAAGAAATGGTTCATCACGTTCAAAATTTGAAGCGAACCATTAAGATTGCCCTTGTTGGTAAATATGTAGCTTTAAAAGACGCATACATTTCAGTGGCGGAAGCATTGAAACATGCTGGTTATGTTGTTGATGCTGATATTGATCTAGATATGATTGATGCTGAAAAAGTAACAAACGACAACGTTGCTGATATTTTAAAGGATGCTGATGGCGTTTTGGTTCCCGGTGGATTTGGCGATCGAGGAATTGAGGGAATGATTGTTGCTATTCGTTATGCCAGAGAAAACGACATTCCTTATCTTGGAATTTGTTTAGGAATGCAAATGGCCTGTGTTGAATTTGCTAGAGATGTCTTAGGCTTCTCAGATGCAAATTCAACTGAAATGGATCCTCAAACTCAACATAATGTTATTGATTTGATGGCTGACCAAGAAGATATTCATGATATGGGCGGTACTCAAAGGCTTGGAGCATATCCATGTAAATTGAAACCAGGCACTAAGGCAGCTGCAGCTTACAATAACCAAGATGTTATCTCTGAGCGACATCGACATCGTTATGAATTTAACAATGCATACCGTCAGCCAATGGAGGATCATGGGATGGTAATTTCTGGGACTTCTCCTGATAATCACTTGGTTGAGGTTGTTGAAATTCCGTCAAATAAATTCTTTGTGGCTTCCCAATATCATCCGGAATTTATTTCTCGGCCTAATAAGCCAGAAGGATTGTTCAAATCTTTTGTTGCTGCAGCTAATGATGAATTTTTAAACCGAAACAAGTAGGCAAGAAATAATTGCAATCCGCAAACATTTTAATTGGGTGTTCTAATTAACAATAAAGGGTGAAATTGCCAATAAACAATTCACTCTTTTTTCTTAGTGATTATTTCAAAACAAGAAAGGTTCCTTAAAGTTTTTGGCTAAAAAGTGGTTACCTTTGATTAGTTTTAGTGGATAATATATGATGATAATAGATTTTTGTTAGTGAAAAATATCTCAATAATTTATTTGTATAATTCAAGTAAAAGGGTTGTAATTTTTTGGCATTTTTTATAGTATATTTCTTGTCATAATAAATGTGCGTTATTAAAAAGCGAGGACAGTTTCAATGAGCAAATTGATAATAAATGGAGGGAATCGTTTATCTGGTGAAATTCCGATTGGCGGGGCCAAAAATAGCACCGTTGCTTTAATTCCAGCTGCAATTTTAGCGGATTCACCAGTGAAGTTTGATTCGGTACCTGACATTTTGGATGTCCATAATTTAATGTTGATTTTAAAATCGATGAACGTTTCTTCTAATTTTAAAGAAGATGTGCTGTCCATTGATCCAACTAATATCATTGAGTCGCCACTGCCAAGCAAAGCAATCAAAAGTCTGCGTGCTTCTTATTACTTTATGGGGGCACTTTTAGGACGCTTTCATCAGGCGATTGTTAGCTTTCCGGGCGGAGATAACATTGGGCCCAGACCAATTGATCAGCATATTAAGGCATTTAAAGCTTTAGGTGCAGAAGTTTCCGAGCATGATGGTACTGTTTCAATCAAAGCTGGTGAACATGGATTACATGGAGCGCCAGTATTTCTTGACATGGTTTCGGTTGGGGCAACAATTAATACAATTCTTGCTGCCGTCAAAACACCTGGCACCACCACGATCGGAAATGCAGCCAGAGAGCCGGAAATTATCGACTTGGCAACATTTTTGAATAATATGGGAGCCAATATTCGTGGTGCTGGAACTGACGTTATTAGAATTGAAGGGGTGGACACTTTGGAAAGCCATTCAATTCATACAATTATTCCCGATCGGATTGAGGCTGGAACGTATCTGGCTTTAGCGGCCGCTGCCGGAAGCGGAATTCGAATTACAAACGTTATTCCAGAACATTTGGAGTCTTTTGTTTCTAAGCTCATCGAGATGGGAGTTAATTTAAAGGTTTATGAAGACAGCATTTATGTTGCACCTTCAAGCCATCTTAAACCAATCAAAATCAAAGTGATGCCTTATCCTGGTTTTGCTACTGATCTCCAGCAGCCCATCACGCCATTGCTTTTTAAGGCGTCGGGTAGAAGTGTGATTGTGGACACTATTTACCCGAAACGAATTAAGCACATTCCCGAATTGAACAAACTCGGTGGTAAAGTTAAAGCTGAGGATACATCAGAGGGAATAATTGTTGTAGATAACTCCCCAAAGTTAGTTGGAGCAAAAGTTTCTGCTGGCGAAATCAGGGCAGGAGCTGCCTTGATCATTGCTGGATTGATGGCTCAAGGGACAACCGAGATCTCAAATGCCGAAAACATTCTTAGAGGTTACGGTAATTTAATCGAAAAATTAACTGATGTTGGTGCAGACATTAAACTAGAAGTTGAAGAAACTGTCTAAATTATATTGATTGAAGTTTTTTTGTGTGTTAAACTATCAAAGTTGACTAATCGATAATCTCTGGGCTGACAAACAGTTCAGGGCAAAGGAGCGATAATAATGAAAAAGGGAATTCATCCAGATTACCACGAAGTTGTTTTTCAAGATTCAAGTACCGGTTACAAATTTTTGTCCGGATCAACTTTGACTTCTAAAGAAACAATCAAGTGGGACGACGGCAATACTTATCCATTAATTCGTGTTGAAATTTCATCTGATTCTCATCCATTTTACACTGGCAAGCAGAAGTTTGCTAAGGCTGATGGAGCTGTGGATCGTTTCAACAAGAAATATGGACTATCAAACGATTAATAAAAAAGTCGAAACAATTGTTTCGACTTTTTTTGTTGCCTTAATTTAATTTTAAGAGTTATTTGCTAAAAAATGATCTTCGATATATTCTAACCACTTGGGAAGAGATTTTTTTAATTGCTCATAAGTTTTATCAAATCGATGATCATACCATGGGTCTGGGATATCCTGATTTTTTTGGTTGGGAAGAATGCTTAAACAAAGTTTGATTTTATATTGATCGCTGGCTGGAGCCATCTGCTTTAGATTCCAAATGTTTTGTTTGTCCATGCCGATGATTAGGTCCGCCCAGGCAAAATCTTCTTTCTGAATTGGTCGTGAGCGGATATTATGATAATCCAATCCATGTTTTTGCATTTCTGCTTGGGCTCCTGGGTGAGGTGGATTGCCTTATTCTTCTGAGCTAGTGCCAGCAGAGTCAACGAATATTTTGCCCTCTAAACCTTTTTGCTTAATCATTTTATTGAATATTGCTTCGGCCATGGCTGACCGGCAAATGTTTCCCAGACAAACAAATAAAACGTTGGCCATGTTTATTCCCCACTTTATTAATTTTGTAATTTTATACTATCAATTTTTGCTTTTTTCAGCAAATTTATCGGCTAGACGATTTGGACAAGACATATCATTGGGGAGAGAGTACAATGAAATTATATTCTTTCGAATGGAGTAATTAAGATGTCAGGCAACTTTATTTTTATTGATACAAATCCGATTTCAAACATGATTTTATCGGTAGGGTTAACTTCAGCCGATTACGTTAATGGGTTGAATAAGCTGCCAGAAAACATTATTTTGCTAAATAACGATGAAGAGTCCGCTAATGGTTACAATTCTCATTCTAAGTTCAATTTATTGTCAGGTGAGGGTGACATTCGCAGATATTTGCTTAAAAATCCGAATGCCAGCAAAAAATTTATTGACTACTTTAACGAGGATAGTCTAAATAATTTAACTCCTTACGAAATTGCTGAGTTGCTATATTTAGCTCATATGGGCACGCCGATGGGGCGGCCGTTTTCTTCAAAGTTGTTAAATAGGTATATTTATTTGTCATTTCCAAATGAAATGAACCGGACTTATTATCGGCGCTTTTCTGATTTTAACCATATTTTAGATGTTGGAGTAAAACGTAAGCTAAGAGAAGTTCATAATGCTTTAAGAGTATTTTTGCGTCCTTTAGTAATTAAAGACATAGAGAATTCTGATTTATTAGATCTGGTTACTAGAGCAAATGATGGGTTGTTTATATCTTTTGAGGATATTAAAGAGCGTAGCCGCATTTATCATATCCCTTTGATAATTTTAGATAACCCAGACATGGCGTCGATTGTTTTAAAAACTGATACAGTGACTGAGAGTACCAAGAAAGTTGGTGATCTTCAATACAATATGAGGACATCAACTTGGAATATTGAATGGACAAAATAAATTAATTGGCTCATTTTTATGAGTCATTTTTTAGAATTTGGGGTAATAATTATGAAAATGACCATTGGTGAAATTGTTAAGGCAACTGGAGCAAGACTGGAATCTGGTAAAAAGGATGTTTCAAATATTCCGGTAACTGGGGTTAATTTTGATAGCAGAAATTTGAAAGAAGGTTCTTTGTTTGTCCCTTTAAAAGGACAACATGATGGCCACGATTACATAAAAAGTGCAGAAGAAAACGGGGCGGTTGCAACTTTTTTGGGAAAAGATCATGTTGATTCTTTACCAATCAGTATCCCTGCTTTGATCGTGGATGATCCATTGAAGTCATTTCAAAACCTTAGCAGATATTATTTGACAAAAATTAATCCACGGGTTGTTGCTATTACCGGCAGCAATGGCAAAACTACTACAAAAGATATGATTGCCAGTATCTTGGCAACAACATTCAATGTTACCAAAACCCATGACAATTTTAACAATGAGATTGGTGTCCCTTATACCATTCTGCAGATGGAACCCAATACTGAATTTTTAGTTGTTGAAATGGGAATGGACCGTTTTGGTCAGTTGGATTTCTTAAGTAAATTAGTCAATCCCGACCTTGCAGTTATAACAATGATTGGCGAAGCCCATATCGAATTTTTTGGAACAATAGATCGAATTGCTGACGCAAAAATGGAAATTACTCATGGATTAAGCGAGGATGGTTCGTTTGTTTATAATGGCGATGAACCATTGCTAATTTCCAGATCGAAAAATCTTCAACAAAGAAAGTTCACATTTGGTCGAACTAAAGAAAATGATATCTATCCCGTTCAAGTTTCTGATGGCAAGTACCAAACTGAGTTTAAAGTCAATAAATGGCCAAAACAAGAATTTACAATTCCGATGCTAGGAGATTATAACGTAAATAATGCGTTAGCTGCCATTGAAGTGGGGGACTTATTCAAAATACCAGTAATGCAAATTGTTAAAGCACTTAAAAATGTTAATTTAACTGAAAATCGGGCAGAGTGGATTAAGGGTAAGAATCAAGTTGCAATTTTAAGTGATGTTTATAATTCTAATCCCACCGCTGCCAAACAGGTATTAAAAGCCTTCCAGAGTGTATCTGTTAAAGGAAAGCGTTATGTTGTTTTGGGCGATATGCTTGAACTAGGATCTCATTCAAAAGAGATGCATCAGTCTCTAGCATCTCATATTGATCCAAAAAAAGTTGATTCAGTTTTCTTAGTTGGAACAGACATCAAGGTGTTGGCTGATTCGCTAAAATCTAAATTTGCCAACAACAAAATTCACTATTATTTGGCTAGTGAGCTTGACTTGCTTGCCAAAGATTTAAACGGTGTCTTGGGTACAAATGATGCAGTTATGCTAAAAGCTAGTCATGGGATCCATCTGGAAAAAGTGCTTGTAAAACTTGTTTCCACTCAATCGGCAGATTCTGTTGATTAAGTTTTTTAAGAGGTATATACTTGTAGGGTTATTTTGATTTAGAAGACTTGTTGTCAGGCAGTTGACGGCTCAAAGGGAACGGATTTTTCCCAGTCTGCTGTGGAACAGCAATTGTTTCGATTTTAGGAGGAAACATTTTTGAAGTTTAACGAATTAGGCTTATCAAAGCCACTGTTACAAGCAGTTTCAGAAAGTGGTTTTGAAGAAGCCACTCCGATTCAAGCAGAAACCATTCCAATGGTTTTGGCAGGTCAAGATGTTATTGGCCAAGCACAAACTGGAACTGGGAAGACCGCTGCTTTTGGTCTACCAATTTTACAGAACATTGATTTAAAGGCCCCCTTTGTTCAGGCTTTAATCATTTCACCAACCAGAGAATTAGCCATTCAAACTCAAGAAGAAATTTATCGATTGGGTAAAGATGAAGGTGCTAAAGTCCAGGTTGTCTATGGTGGAGCTGATATTAGAAGACAAATCAATTCACTTAAAAATCATCCACAAATCATTGTGGGAACACCTGGAAGAATCCTTGATCATTTAAGAAGACGAACTTTAAAACTTGAACATTTGCAGACGCTAGTTATCGATGAAGCCGATGAAATGCTTAATATGGGTTTCTTAGATGATATTGAAAGTATTATTAACCAGATGCCAAAAGAGCGACAAACTTTGCTGTTCTCAGCAACAATGCCGCCTGAAATTAAACGGGTTGGCGTGCAGTTCATGAAAGACCCTCACATGGTTAAAATTAAGGCCAAAGAACTGACCACCGATTTAATCGACCAATATTTTGTCCGGGTTAAAGAATACGAAAAGTTTGATGTAATGACTCGTTTCTTTGATGTTCAAGATCCTGACGTTACAATTGTTTTCGGTCGAACAAAACGTCGTGTTGATGAAGTCGCTAAAGGTCTTCAAGCTCGGGGCTATAAGGCTGAAGGTCTTCATGGAGATTTGACTCAGGCTAAACGAACTGAAATAATGAGAGACTTCAAGAAGGGCAAAATTGATATCTTGGTTGCAACTGATGTTGCTGCTCGTGGGATTGATATTTCCGGAGTTACTCATGTTTACAACTATGATATTCCTCAAGATCCAGATAGCTATGTTCACCGAGTTGGTAGAACTGGCCGAGCAGGGCATCATGGTGTTTCAATTACTTTTGTGACTCCAAATGAAATGGAATATCTTCATGAGATTGAAAAATTAACCAAGGTACGCATGTTGCCTTTAAAGCCGCCGACAGAACATGAGGCTTTTGTTGGTCAGCTAAATAATGCTGAAGAAGACATTGGTGCTTTGATTGACCGAACTGATAGCGACAAGTTTGCTGATATGGCAGATAAATTACTTGATGAATATGAAGCAACTGACTTAGTGGCTGCTTTATTAAATCAAACTACCAGGGATGAAAATGTTAAAGTTAAAATTACTCCTGAAAGACCATTAAGAAGTCATCACCATGGTGGTCGACGAAATGACCATCGTGGAGGAAACAATAGAAGATATTCTCATGGTCGGTCAAATAATGATCGATATTCTTCTAAGAATCATGGCTATGGTCGTAAATCGGATAATCACAAACGAAGTAAAGATCACTCCGAGAAAAAACATCGATTCACTATTAAAAGCAAATAATCAATGTTTATTCGCAATAAGACCTATTTTCAGAAGATTTTGAGATGAACTTATTACAAAAATTAAGGGACTTCATTAACAAATTTTGTCTTCTTAAAAATTTGTTGAGGGGGTCCTTTAATTTTATGGTTTGTGGTATCATTAGACAGTATTAATTTACAGCGAGGCAAAGAAATGATAGTGGGAATTGGAATTGATATTACTGAAATAGGAAGAGTGCGCTCAGCGGTTAAAAAGAATCCTCGTTTTTTGGACAAGGTTTTGACTAATGAAGAATTAGCCCAAACCAGTAAGATGAATGAAAAACGGAAAATGGAATATGCTGCAGGCAGATTTTCAGCTAAAGAATCATATTCAAAAGCCCTTGGATCTGGATTAGGCTCAAAGGTTCAGTTTAGTGATCTCGCGATTGTTGATAATGAAAACGGCAAACCTGAGTTTCTTAGACACCCATTTGATGGTAAAGCCCACATTTCGATTTCGCATACAAAAGATTTAGTGGTTACTGAAGTTATTCTTGAGAGGGAGAGTTAATATTTTGGTTGTAGCTAATTTAAGAAATGCGCAAAGAATTGTTAATACAAAGGCACTTTATGAAAATATCCATAATGCTAAACAACGTTTGAATGATGACACTGAATTATGGTTGGTCCTTAAAGCTAACGGGTATGGCCACGGTGCTATCGCTGTAGCCAAGACTGCTGAAAAGGCAGGGGCCACCGGCTTTTGCGTTGCTTTATTGGATGAAGCCTTACAACTTCGGCAAGCAGGCTTTCGCCAGCCAATCTTGGTTCTGGGGTTAACTGATGTTCAGGATGCTCCAATTGCAGCTCAAAATAATGTTTCTTTGACTGTTAGTTCAAGTAGTTGGATTTTAGCGGCAAATAAAATTTTAAGTTCTTTTAAATCTCAGCCCCTTAAAATTCATTTAGCTTTGGATACCGGAATGGGTAGAATTGGTTTTCAAAAAGCTTCAGAATTAAAAGATGCAGTTTCGACAATTAAACAAACTGACCATAATATTATTTTTGAAGGCATTTTTACTCATTTTTCTACCGCTGACAGCCCTGATTCTAAATACTTCCATGAGCAATATGATAAATTTGAAAAATTTATGGCTGTTTTACCTGATAAACCAAAGTATGTCCATGTTGCTAATTCTGCGACTAGTTTATGGCATAAAGTTTGTGGTGGGAATTTGATTCGATTGGGGATTTCCGCCTATGGCTTAAATCCATCAGGTAGAGCGATTAAGGACACCCCTTATACTTTGCAGCCAGTTATGAGCGTTGAAACAGAATTAACATATTCCAAGATTGTAGAAAAAGGCAAATACATTGGCTATGGGGCCACTTATCAAACCCAATCAGACGAATGGATTGGCACTGTTCCAATGGGATATGCCGATGGTATTCCCAGAAAAATGCAAGGCTTCAAAGTTTTAGTAGACGGTCAATTTTGCCCAATCGTCGGTAGAGTTTGCATGGATCAATTTATGATTAAATTACCAAAAGAATATTCGGCAGGAACCAAAGTTGTTATTATTGGTGAATCAAAAGGCCAAACTATTACCGCTGATGATGTTGCTGATTATCTTGGAACGATTAGTTATGAAGTGATTTGTGGGTTTAGTGAACGATTAAAGATAACTTATTTGTGAATTTGTTTTATCTTTAATTCGTGTTATATTTATTGGGTAAAGTTTTTTACTGAGGAGAAGCAGTTATGAAGGGTGCAGAGGTTAACAGGCGATTTTCTGTTGTTCTCAACGATACTATTGCGCGACGAATCAATGAATTTAGCGCAACCACGGGTATTTCTAAAGATAAAGTGGTCGAGTTGGCAATTAATCGTTTTTTAAACGATCCTGACGTTATAGTTCGTTTGGTGAATGGTTATATGGAAATGGCTAATCTTAACAGGGAAATTACTAAGGCATTTACCCCTTGTGAAGAAGATGCTGAACTGCATTTGCTTGAGTATCGACTAAAAGAGCCAAAAAAGCATAGCTAATGGCTCCATCTGGATTAAATAGGGGGTGTAAAAAGTGAGTGATGCTGTTTTTAAACGCGGAGACATTTTTTACGCTGATTTATCACCTGTGATTGGCTCGGAGCAAGGCGGAATGAGACCAGTGTTAATTATCCAAAATGACGTTGGCAATCATTACAGTCCTACCGTTATTGTTTCGGCGATCACAGCAAGAATTTCAAAGCCTAAAATGCCTACTCATATTGGTATCAAAGCGGGCAATGGAATTGAGAGAGATTCGGTTATTTTATTAGAACAGATTAGAACTATTGATAAGCAAAGACTTCGAGATAAGGTTACTCATCTGGATGATGCCACGATGAAGAAAGTCGATAAGGCAATTAAAATCAGTTTGGGGCTCTCATAATTAACCGGTGTGATAGGTTGGGTAAGAACTTAATGTTTTCGTACATAAAAGAATACATATAAATGATATGTAAACCACACATTTTTAAAGCAGATTAATTCTATTTTCACAAAAAAGGTGATCAATCTTTTGATTGATCACCTTTTAATTAATCTTAAAGATTAATTTCCACTTGCTTCAGCTCTTAGATCTTCAACTTCGGGAACTCGATATTCCTTGCGCTCCAAGGCAGCAATAATTCGATTAAGTCGATATTCATCAACTTCCGCGGGTAACGTGAACATAATTCGGTGAACCAACTCAGCTTCTTGAGCATCTAAAGAAATTACACTAGCGATTGAACTATATTTAGTAATAATTTTTGAAATTTCTTCTAGATCTCCACGAGCCCCGGGTGCCACAACGGTTAAGACATAACTGCCGACATTAACATTCCATGACTGTGAAAGCATATCAAGAAGTCTGGTATGGGTTAGAATTCCGTAGAAGTTATTGCGTTCATCAAGAACAGCGATATAAGGCAAATCTTTGATAGAAAAGAATACCTTAAAGAATGCTGAATTTATATTAACAAATTTAGTTGCGTTTTTTAAAAGCGTAGTTACGGGTAAAGACATATCTCCGCCTCTGGATTTATGACGGTAAATATGCATTTTATAAATATTGCCCCTGAAAATTGTTCCAGTCTCGTCAAGGATGGGAACACATCGGTAGCCCGAATCCTCTAAAACCTTTAAAGCTTCCTCTAAAGTTGCATCTTCTTTAATTGTTACCAGTCTTTCTTTGGGTTTGACCAGTGTTTTCAAAAGCATTTTATAATTCCTCCATGACTACTTTTATTACTTCAATAATACCATAAGGGCGATGATAAGCGCATTTCATTTTGGAAATTTATTAAACTTATCTCATTTTATTCTAACAAAATTTTGAATAAATTAGAGGGTATTTTCCCTCTTTGGTTTTGTTTTTCTTAGAGTTTTGGCAAAAGTGGTTTTCTTTTTTTGTAACTTAAAAGGGCTTCAAAAAAATTTATAATTTCAAGAATAAAATTCTTATTACACCGATAAGCTATCTTTTAACAACCGCTTTTGATCAATAACCTCAGGAAGAGCTTAACTTCGTGTTATACTTTATAATGAATTTAAATAGTGCAGGGAGCTGAACATTCTTGTTCAGCCTTTTGTGTTGGAAAAATAGGACGGATGGAAATGAAATTAATTGTTGGATTAGGAAACATTGGACCGCAGTATGATGAAACTCGGCATAATACCGGCTTCATGGTTGTTGATGAATTTGCCAAGAACCATAATACTAATTTAAATACTCGAAAAATGGAAGCAAAAATGGGATCAACCTTTATTGATGGTCAAAAAGTTTTGGTGGTTGAACCTACTACTTTCATGAATGATTCTGGCAGGGCTGTTGGCCCGATAATGAATTATTATGATGTTCAACCAGAGGATTTATTGGTTGTTCACGATGATATGGACCTGCCTGTTGGCACAATTAGAATTAAAGATAAGGGAACTTCAGGTGGCCATAACGGAATCAAAAGCATTATTAATTCTTTAGGCACTCTTGAGTTTACTCGAATTAGAGTCGGAATTTCTCATCCCAAGCGTGCCCAAGTGGTTAATTATGTTTTGGGTCGGTTTGATAAAGACCAACGCCCACTGTTTGATCAGGCAAAAGATAACGCCGTTAAAGCAATTGAGGATTGGTTAAAGGGTGCATCAATCTCCGAGTTAGAAAATAAGTACAATTAATGAATCTGGAAGGATATTTGATTTGCAACTAGATAATTTGCTGACAAAGCTTCCACAGTTTAACCAAACACTTGCCAAACTCAAGGCAAATACCCGACATCTTATTACAGGGGTAAATGGATCTGCGCGAACTTTGTACATTGATAATTTAATAAAAAACACTGATCGGCCAATTTTAGTGGTTGTTGATTCAATATTTCATGCAGATGAGTTAGTTTCAGATTTAGAAAACTTATTACCTGATGATAAGGTTTTTGAATTTTCTGTAGAGGAAATGGCTGCCGCTGAATTGGCCACAAGTTCTCCTGAATATAAATCTGCTAGAGTATCTGCTTTGAATGAACTGGTATCTGGAAATTCAGCAGTGGTTGTTACTTCGGTGTCTGGGATAAGAAGGTTGCTGCCATCGCCAAAACAATTTATTGACGCCAAACTAGATTTTAAAGTTGGGCAAAATTTTGATCTGGAAAAATTAAGGTTAAAATTTCATCAGATGGGTTATTCTTATCAAAAGATGGTAGCTGCTCCAGGCGATTTTTCAATTCGTGGTTCGATCTTGGATGTTTATCCTTTGAACAATGATTACCCGGTTAGAATTGATTTCTTTGATACCGAGATTGATTCTATGAGGATCTTTGACGCTTCTACTCAAAGAAGTATCAAGAATATTCAAAATATTCAAATTTTACCCTCTTCAGATTTGTTAATATCTGAGGATCAACGAGATAAAACGGTTAAAAAATTAGCTCAGATGCTAGATGAACAGTCAAAAGATCTTTCAAAAGAAAAGCAAAAGCAGTTACATGACAACTTGGATCAGCAGATCTTGGATCTAAAAAAAGGATATAACGATCCCCGATGGCTTTTGTTTAGTAATTTGTTTTATGGCAAGAATTACTCACTATTGGATTATTTACCCCAAGATGGCGTTGCAATTTTTGATGATTATTCCCGACTTTTGGAATCTGATAAGGAACTAAAAGAAGAGAATAGTGACTGGCTTGGTGAAAAAATTAAAACTTACCAAATTTTAGATAAGACTACTTTTACCAATGATTTCAAACCGGTGTTTACAAAAGATAAACATGCCAAGATTCTGTTTTCACTCTTCCAAAAGGGTTTGGGGAGAATGAAACTCGATTCGGTGGCAAACTTGACCGTCAGACCAGCCGAACAATTCTTTAGCCAAATGCCGATGTTGCGCACGGAAATGCTTCGTTGGAAGAAAAAGAATCAAACAGTCTTAGTTATGGTTCATGATAAAGCAAGATTGCAAAAGGTTTCTGACACTTTGCATGATTTTGAAATTTCCACGATTATTTCGGACTGGGAAAATATTGTCGAAAACCAAGTTCAACTGATTTCTGCAAATTTGGACAATGGTTTTGAAATTCCTGATGCTAATTTAATAATTTTGACTGAAAAAGAACTTTTTGGTAAGGTTGTCAAAAAACGTTCCAGAATGGTTACTTTTAATAATGCCGAAAGGATTAAGAGCTATACCGATTTGAAGCCGGGCGATTACGTTGTTCATGTGAACCACGGAATAGGTCGGTACGAAGGGATGAAAACCCTTGAAGTCGATGGGAAGCATCAAGATTATCTGACTATTAGTTACCGAGATAATGCTAAACTTTTTATTCCGGTTACCCAGTTAAATTTAATTCAAAAATACGTTTCATCTGAAGATAAACACCCGCGGATTAATAAACTTGGTGGGAGTGAATGGGCGAAGACCAAACAAAAAGTTGCTTCCAGAATCGAAGATATTGCGGATGATTTAGTCGAACTTTATGCCAAAAGAAGTTCTGAAAAGGGATATGCTTATCCAAAAGATGATTCATTGCAAACCGATTTTGAAGCCGAATTTCCTTATACTGAAACTGCAGATCAGCTGAGAAGTACTGAGGAAATAAAGCATGATATGGAACAGCCTAGACCGATGGACCGCCTTTTGGTTGGCGATGTTGGTTATGGTAAAACTGAAGTCGCATTAAGAGCAGCTTTTAAGGCAATTGAGGTTGGTAAACAAGTAGCATTTTTGGTGCCAACCACGATTCTTGCTCAACAGCATTTTGAGACCATGATCGAACGTTTTAAGGAATATCCGATTACAGTTAGAGTTTTATCCAGATTTCAAACTAGTTCTGAAGTTAAAAAGACTTTAGCAGGATTGATTGATCGTACTGTGGATATCGTTGTTGGAACACATCGACTTTTATCTAAAGATGTCAAATTTAAAAATCTTGGTTTGCTAATTATTGATGAGGAGCAAAGATTTGGGGTCAAACATAAGGAAAAAATCAAAAAGTTAAAATCTGATGTTGATGTTTTAACTTTGACCGCTACTCCTATCCCGCGAACTTTAAATATGTCGATGATGGGGGTTCGGGACCTTTCACTTATTGAAACTCCGCCTTCTAATCGGTACCCAATTCAAACTTATGTCATGGAACAAAGTGCTGGTGCTATAAAAGATGGCATTGAAAGAGAAATGCAACGAGGAGGCCAAGTATTTTATCTTCATAACCGGGTAGGAGACATCGAAAAAACAGTCTCTCAGATTGGTGAGTTGGTTCCAAATGCTAGGATTGCTTATATTCACGGCCAAATGAGTGAAAACCAAATGGAGGATGTCCTTTACGATTTTGTGAATGGCGAATATGATGTTTTGGTCACCACGACCATTATTGAAACTGGTATGGACATTCCAAACGTGAATACTTTGTTTGTTGAAAATGCGGATCGAATGGGTCTGTCTCAGCTTTATCAGCTGCGAGGAAGAATTGGCAGAAGTAGCCGGGTAGCGTACGCCTATTTTATGTATCAGCCGAATAAGGTTTTGACCGAAGTCGGTGAAAAAAGATTGGAAGCTATCCGCGATTTTACTGAGTTAGGGTCTGGTTTTAAAATCGCTATGAGAGATCTTTCGATTCGTGGTGCCGGTAATTTATTGGGTAAGCAGCAATCTGGGTTTGTGGATTCAGTTGGGTATGATCTGTATACCCAAATGCTATCCGATGCGGTTTCTAAAAAACGGGGTAAAAAATTCGAACAACGAACAAATTCAACTATTGAGCTTGATGTTGAAGCTTATCTGCCCAGTGATTATATTTCTGACAATCAGCAAAAAATAGAAATGTATAAGCGAATCCGCCAAATTCAAAATGAGGATCAACTCAACGAGGTAACTGATGATTTAATGGACCGATTTGGTGATTTTGGCCCAGCTGTTGCCAATCTTTTAAAAATTGCTAAGTTGAAAATGAACGCAGACAATTCGCTGATAGATAAAATCCAACAGAATGGTTCTAAACTTTCAATTAGATTTAATATTAAAGCTTCAGAAGAGTTTAGCAGTAAGGAATTTCTTAAAGCAATTGCGCAAACTAAATTTCGTGCTACAATTAACAGCTTAGAAAAGAAATACGAAATCAGGTTAACGATTCAGCCGACTATGAAGGACTGGTTGGATCAGCTCAATAAATTAGTTTCTGAATTATCTATGATGAAAAAGCAGCATCAAAATAGCAAGGAAAAAAACGATGAATGATAATTCTAGTCGAAAGCAAGCACTAGCTGGTACTTTTTTGCTGACTATCTCAGCTTTTATCGCTAAATTTTTAAGTGCTGTATACCGGATCCCCTTTCAAAATATGGTTGGGAATCTGGGCTTTTATGTGTACCAGCAGATTTATCCGATATATGGAATTGGAATGACTATTGCTTTAAACGGTTTGCCGATTTATATTTCTAAAATGGTTGTCGATGTTTCCAATCCCGAAGATAAAATCGCTTTAATTCATAAATTAATGAAATTAATTGGGATTATTTCGGCTGTAGTTTTTGTTTTGCTGCAAGTGGGATCACAAGTGTTAGCCGGCTGGATGGGCGATTTTCAGTTGGGTCCGGTTATTCGATCAGTTAGCTGGATGTTCTTGTTTACGCCATTTCTGGCTAGTTGGCGTGGGTATTTTCAAGGAAAAATGAATATGCGGCCGACTGCTTACTCACAAGTGATTGAACAATTAGTCAGAGTTACTGTTATTTTGACTGTTGCATATTATTTTTCTAGTCGAGATATCTTTGCTCCCTATGTCATGGGCAAAAACGCGATGTTTTCGGCGCCAATTGCGGCTATTTTTTCATCGCTGGTAATCTTTTTAAGCTTAATAAAAGGAAAACCGCCAAAGAATAGCAGTAAAAAACATTTTCCAAATTTTTACCGTAATATTATGATCCAGGGTGGAACGCTTTGTATGGTATCGGCTGTCATGATTTTGATGCAGTTGATTGATTCCTTTACTGTGGTAAACGGTCTTCGCCAAAGTGGTGTCTCGCTGATCTTTTCTCAAAATATTAAGGGAATATATGACCGTGCTCAAACTATTGTTCAGCTCGGTTTAGTGTTAGCTACTGCCTCTGTGACGGCTACGTTACCCCGGCTTTCTTTTGCCAAGTTAAAGCAACAGGGCGTAACTTTTCGACATATTGCGCAGACAAATATCCGGGTTAATTTGTCGATAGCTTTAGCAATGAGTGTTGGCCTTCTTTGTTTAATGCCTGAAATTAATCGGTTGCTTTTTGCTTCTGCAGATTATAGTTTTACCATCAGTGTTTATTGTTTTAGTATCGTTTTTGCCACTTTGCTTTTAACGTATCATAATATTTTACAGAGCAACGATATTTTTATTCCAACAATGCTTTCTATTATTATAGGTTTGGGTTTTAAAGCAGGGTTTAACCAATATTTTGTAAATAGATTTGGAATTTTAGGTGCGAGTCTTCTTACGGTTATTAGTTTACTGATAATGTTAATTGTTTTGAGAATTTTAGCCGGAAGTCAATTAAGTGGTTTGCTTGATTATCGCCAGTTATTCAAAGTATTCTTTTCATGTGTAGCAATGGGTATTACTGTTTTTCTAGTTTCATTTACGATTATGAGTAATTTTGCGTTCCACAGTTTAAGAATATTATCTTTGCTGGATGTAATAATTTGTATTCCCATTGGGATGGGTGTCTTTTTTGCAGGTTGCTTACTTACAAATACATTTTCCAAACGAGAATGGCTGGCAATTCCATTTGTCTCAAGGATTCTGAAGATTAAGAGGGAAAAATAATGAGAATAGATAAATTTTTAAAGGTTTCAAGAATTATTAAAAGAAGGTCTGTTGCTAAAGAAATCGCTGATAAGGGTCGAATTTTTATTAACGATAAAACAGCAAAATCATCCTCGGATGTCAGGGTTGGCGACGATGTCAAGATTGTCTTTGGTAATAAAACCTTGACCATTAAGGTAAATCAAATTCTTGATACTACAAAAAAAGACGAAGCCCAACAAATGTACGAAATTATTAGTGAAAAATACGAACGTGATTATAAGAATGAATGAAATTTAGCTTTTTTTGTTATCAGTGTAGACAAAACCCATGACGCGGTTATAATTAGTTGTTAGTACATCATTTAAGTCAGGGGATTCCGAATGGAACGAAAACTTGGTAAAGTAAGAAAATTGGAAAATGATTTCACCAGAAAAAGTGAGATTAGCATGCAAAGTAAACAGACTTCACTTTCTTTAAGTAAAAGAAGAAAGAGAAGAATTGTGTTTATTTTGGCTGTTTTTATGTTCTTTGCCTGTATCTTTGCTGTTCAAATCATTCGTGCTAAAGCTAATTTAAGTAGCATTAATACTCAGTTAGTTAAGGATCATCAGACTTATCAGCGCTCAAAGATGGATAATCAGAATCTGAACTACCAAGTTCAGCAGTTGAGCAATAAAAGTTATGTTGAAAAAGTCATCAGGGACCGTTATTATTATACTAAACCTGGTGAAACAGTTTATAGTTTTCCTGATTCTGCACCAAAGGATATAACTGATAATACAAACAATTGATCAAAATTGGGACGTTTCTTGTTCCATTTTTTTTTATAATTCATTAACAGAGAGCTTATTTATTTCGAGCAATATTATAATCTATGATATACTGTATTCACATTTATCTAGGAGGAATTATTTTTTAAATGTCAATCGAAGTTGGAGAGAAAGTCCAAGGAAAAGTTTCGGGAATCACTAATTTTGGGGCCTTTATTGATTTGGGTGATCATAAAACCGGTTTAGTTCATATTAGTCAAATTTCTGATAAATACGTTAAGGATATTCATGACATTTTGAACATTGGTGATGAAGTTACTGTTAAGGTTTTGAAAATCGACGGTGATAAAATTGGTTTGTCGATGAAAGCCGCAAATCCATCTAGTAACAAGGAAAGTTCACATAGCCATAGCTTTCATCATAATGGTGAGGAAGGTCAAAGGTCTGAACGCGGTAACTTTCATCATGACCATGAGCATAATCATGGAAATCATTCAAGCAAAGATTTTGGTCACCATGGAAAATCTGAAAGTAAGCCCGAAAACTTTGACGAAATGATGTCAGGCTTCTTAAAAGAAAGTGAAGATCGGCTAGCAACTATTCGTCGAAATACTGAGGGTAAAAGAGGTGGTCGTGGTGGCCGCAGAAGTTAATTATTAATTAACAGCTATTTATACAGACGGGACACAATATACTTAACGTTCTTTGGAAAAGTCAAAGAAGTTGGATTGTGTCCCGTATTTTTTGATTAAGGATCCTGGTTTTTTCTTTGTTGGGAACTCTTTTTGGAAAATTATTACATAGATTTCGTGGTGGGTAATTTGAATTTACAAAATGATTTTGATAGGTTAGTGAAACAAAATAATTGGTGGAATAAAAATTCCTCAGTCGTAATTGGAGTGTCAACAGGTGTTGATTCGATGACGCTTTTGTGGCTGTTGGAGCATCTTAAATCAAATCGGCCAAAAATTATTGTCGCATATGTTAATCATCATCTCAGAAAAGCTAGTGAAAAGGAAACTTCGTTTATTAAAGATTATTGCACTAGCCATTCGCTAACGTTAGAGACTGCGGATTGGCAAGTAAAAGACCATCCTAGATATGGAATTGAAGAAGCCGGCAGGAAATTTCGGTACCGCTTTTTTGAAAAATGTATGGATAGGTATAATTCAACAACCCTTTTGACTGCTCATCATGGTGATGATTTAGCCGAAACATTTTTAATGAAATTGATTCGTGGCGGCCAACTAGATTCTTTGATTGGAATTTATCAGGTGCGGCCATTTCATCACGGCCAACTGGTCCGTCCGTTGTTGGGCTTTTCAAAGCAACAAATTCGTGAGTTTGCCACAAATAAAAAATTAAAGTGGTATGAAGATGAAACTAATAAGGATCTTAATGTCCAGCGAAATCGCATTCGTCACTTAGTTTTGCCGTTGCTAAAAAAAGAAAATTCAGAATTACTAAGTCATGTTTTTAATTATAGTAAACAGATTCAAGAAAATAATTATGCATTGGAAAGTCTTTTGGATCCGCTTGTCAATCAGGCACTAAGAGTTTCTCATGAAGTAATTCATATTGACCTAGGCGTTGTAAAAAGGACTAATGCTTATATTCAAAGATCCTTAATCCGTTATATTCTCGAGAAAAAAATGGCCATTCATAATATCTCTCAAAATGGGTTCGAGGAAATTATGAATATTATTAATGGGAATAATCCGCACGCCCAAATTCATTTGCAAAATAACTGGGTGATTTGGCGAGAATATAGCAGTTTAAACATCGGTATAGATGACATAGAAACTACTGGAAAAACTAATAAATATAACAATTTTATGGTAATATTAAATCAACGATTTCATTTAAATGATGTGGTTGATTTCGGAGTTTTTGAGGCTGATAAAGTTCCTGAAATTCACGTTTCAAAAGTTCCAATTGTTCTAAAAGATAGTGATTTTCCACTCCTAGTTAGGCCGGTTAAATTAGGAGACAAAGTAACATTAAAGAATGGTGGCCACAAAAAAGTTGCCAGAATATTAATTGATAAAAAAATTCCAGTTTCACAGAGGAAATCGGTTAAGGTATTAGTTGCCTCGTCTGGAAAATTAATTTCTGTTTTGCGGATATGGAACTCTACAGCTCAAAAGAAATTGGCTGGGGAAAAATATTATTTGGTTCAGATTAACCAAAAAGAAAGAAAAGGAAATAGTGATGAATAACGACATACTCAAAACTTTATATAGCAAAAAGGATATTGAAGTTGCATGTAAAAGGTTAGCTAACGAAATTACTGAGTATTATCAAGGCAAAGAAAGTCCTTTAGTTGTTGGAGTTTTAAAAGGTGCAGTCATTTTTATGACTGACGTTATTCGTCAAGTCGATGCTTATGTCGACATGGATTTTATTGATGTTTCCAGTTACCATGGGACAACAAAATCATCCGGTAAAGTTGATTTAGTGACCGATATTAATTCTGATCCTAAGGGACGGGATATCCTAATTATGGAAGATATCGTTGATACTGGTCGAACCTTAAAATTTTTAATTGAGAACCTGACAAAACGTGGGGCTAAGTCGGTAAAGGTTTGTACACTCTTAGACAAGCCTGAAGGAAGAGTTGTTGATACCCATTCAGATTTTACTGGATTCCAGGTTCCAAATGAGTTTGTTGTTGGGTATGGTTTGGATTATGAAGAGAAGTATCGAAACCTTCCGTATATTGGTGTATTAAAACCTGAAATTTATCAAAATAATTAATGGTCAAATAAAGTCAAATGTGTTAATATTCACTGTATTAATATAGTGATGTATTAATAAAAATATTTTTATTTTTGAGGAGGACATTGATGAACTCGAATAGGAACGGGCTTTTCAAAAATAGTCTATTTTACATCGTTATATTCTTGTTGATTATGGGTGTGATTTACTTCTTCAACGGAAGTAGCACCAACACACAATCGCAGGCTATTCAGTCAAGCCAATTTGTTAAAGACTTGAAGAGTGATCAGGTTAAAAACTTTTCTGTTCAGCCTTCTGGCGGGGTATACAAGATTACTGGTACGTATCGTACGCCTCAGCAAGGGCAGACCCAACAGGGGCTTTTGGGTAATAGTACTCAATCTAAGAGTGTTAATACTTTTACCACAACCGTTCTTGAAAACAACTCCTCAATTGCTCAAATAACAGATTTAGCTCAGAATAATAACGTCAAAATGGACGCTAAACAGCAGGAATCAAGCGGTTTCTGGGTTAACCTTCTTGTTTACGTTCTACCGTTGTTACTATTTGTCTGGTTCTTCTATATGATGATGGGCCGGGCCGGTGGCCAAGCTGGTGGAAATGGACGGGTGATGAACTTTGGAAAATCCAAAGCCAAGCCTGCTGACAGCAAATCTAACAAGGTTCGTTTTTCGGACGTTGCTGGTGAGGAAGAAGAGAAACAGGAACTTGTTGAAGTTGTTGAGTTTTTAAAGGATCCAAAGAAATTTACCAAATTAGGAGCCACCATACCACATGGTGTGCTCCTGGAAGGACCTCCTGGTACTGGTAAAACTTTGCTTGCAAAAGCTGTTGCTGGTGAAGCAGGAGTCCCATTCTATTCTATTTCCGGTTCTGATTTCGTTGAAATGTTTGTTGGTGTTGGTGCCAGCCGTGTTCGTGATCTTTTTGATCAGGCCAAAAAGGCTGCTCCAGCCATTATATTCATTGATGAAATTGATGCCGTAGGTAGGAAACGTGGCGCTGGTATGGGTGGTGGCCATGATGAGCGTGAACAGACTTTGAACCAACTTTTGGTTGAAATGGATGGTTTTGAAGGTAATGAAGGTGTTATCGTTATTGCCGCAACCAACCGTTCCGATGTTTTGGACCCAGCCTTAACTCGTCCAGGACGTTTTGACCGAAAAATTTTAGTTGGTCGTCCTGATATTAATGGCCGTGAAGCTATTTTGAAGGTCCATGCCAAGAACAAACCGTTTGCTAAGGATGTTGATCTTCGTGAATTAGCTAGACAAACACCTGGTTTTGTAGGTGCTGACCTGGCTAACTTGCTTAACGAAGCTGCTTTACTTGCTGCTCGAAGAAACAAAACCGAAATCGATGCGAGTGACTTGGATGAAGCCGAAGACCGAGTCATTGCCGGTCCAGCAAAACGTAATCGGGTTATTTCTAAGCAAGAGCGTGAGACGGTCGCATATCATGAAGCTGGTCATACCGTTGTAGGGTTGGTTTTAAATGATGCGCGAGTTGTTCATAAAGTTACTATTGTCCCTAGAGGCCGGGCTGGTGGCTATGCCATTATGCTTCCTCGTGAAGATCAACAGTTAATGTCAAAGAAGAACGCAATGGAACAAATTGCTGGATTAATGGGTGGCCGTGCTGCCGAAGAAATTATTTTCCATTCCGAATCTTCTGGAGCATCTAATGACTTTGAACAAGCTACTCAGATTGCGCGAGCAATGGTTACCCAGTATGGGATGAGTGATAAGTTGGGCAATGTTCAACTTGAAAATCCGGCTCAAGAAACTTATGGGCCAACTTATTCTCAAGATACGGCTGCAACTATTGATTCTGAAATTCGGCGAATTACCGATGAAGGTCATCGCACCGCCAAGAAGATTATTGAAGAGCATCGTGAACAGCATAAGGTTATCGCTGAAGCTTTGCTAAAATATGAAACTCTTGACGAGAAACAAATTCTTTCTTTGTGGCACACAGGAAAGATGCCTGAAAATCCAGACAAAAATGAATTTCCAAGTGAGCGAGCTGCTACATTTGAAGAAGCTAAACGTGAATTGGAAAGAAAAGAAGCTGAGCGTCAAGCAGAAATTGAAGAACATCATGATGAGGATACCAATAAATCTGATTCTTCAAGTGATGCTCCTCAAAGTGACGAAGCTTCTGATCAGAAAGATGAACCTAATAGTTCAGAATCTGATCAACCAAAAGATAATAATGACCATCCAAATGATGATTAAGTTGAATTAAAAAGACGAGGGTGAGACAAAATTATATTTTGTTCCACTCTCGTTTTCGTTGAGGTGAAATAATGAAAGATTATTTAGTAAAGGCAGTTTCTGAAGACAAAATGTTCAGAGCTTATGCCGTTAATGCCAAAGAAATGGTTTCTGTAGCTCAAAAAGATCATGATACTTGGAGTGCTTCTTCAGCCGCTTTAGGAAGAACTTTAATTGCGACAACAATGTTAGCAACTTCGATTGATAAGTCGGGGGCGGCTATTACTGTAAAAATTAGTGGTGGAGGACCTGCAGGACAAATTGTTGCTGATGCCGATTTTCAGGGAAATGTTAAGGGATTTATTTCTAAGCCTCATATTCATTTGCCATTGAATGCCAAGGGCCATATTGATGTTGGTGGTGCTGTAGGTCATAATGGCGTATTAGAAGTTACCAGAGCTTCAAAAGGCGAAGATCCATATACTTCCGATGTTCCACTAGCAACTGGAGAAATTGGCGACGATTTTACCTATTATCTGGCTCAGTCTGAACAGATTCCTTCTGCAGTGGGTGTTTCCGTGTTTGTTAATGATGATAATTCTATTGGAGCGGCTGGCGGATATATGGTTCAGGTTTTGCCAGGAGCATCCGATAAGGCAATTAATTCTCTTGAAAGCAAACTTAAAGAAATGCCAGAATTACACGAATTGTTATTAAAAAATAAATCTCCTGAAGATATTTTAAATTTGATTTTTGGGGATGGAAAAGTAAAATTTTTGGAAACGATGCCAGTCCTCTTTTATTGTAACTGCTCCAAAGATAAATTTGCTAAGGATTTAAAAGGTTTACCAATTAAAGAATTGCAAAGCGTTCAAAAGGAGCAACATGGCATGGAGGTTGTCTGCAACTTCTGTCAAAAGAAGTATCAGTACTCTGAATTGGAGCTCCAATCTATTATTGATCAGGCAAAGTTGGACCATAAAAACAGTAATAAAGCCTGAGTGCGTTGTCTTAAATAAAGGAAATATGCTAATATAAATCCTGTTACTTTTTAGATGAATGAGCTCGATTTCGGGGCGAAAAAAATGGAATGGAAAATTGGAAATGTAACAATTCCAAATCAGGTTGTTGTAGCACCAATGGCTGGTGTCACCAACTCCGCGTTTAGAATTATTTGTAAAGAATTTGGTGCTGGTCTAGTAGTTTGTGAAATGATTTCTGACCGCGGCATTATGTATAAGAATCAAAAGACACTTGATATGATGTTTGTTGATCCCAAAGAGCACCCTATGAGTATTCAAATTTTTGGTGGGACGAAAGAAACTTTAGTCCAAGCAGCAAAATTTGTTGATCAGCATACGGCTGCCGACATTATTGATATCAATATGGGTTGCCCGGTTAACAAAGTTGTTAAGACTGATGCCGGTGCTCGTTGGCTTTTGGATCCCAAGAAGGTTTATGAGATGGTTTCGTACGTAACGGATGCGGTAAAAAAACCGGTTACTGTCAAAATGAGAACTGGTTGGGACGAAGACCACATTTATGCTGTCGAGAATGCTTTGGCTGCTCAAAGAGCAGGTGCCAGTGCTTTAGCTATGCATGGCCGAACTCGAAAGCAGATGTATATGGGTCATGCTAACTGGGAAATATTAAAGCAAGTAGCTAGTGAACTTACCATTCCGTTTATGGGAAATGGCGATGTGAGAACTCCTCAAGAAGCCAAAAAAATGTTAGATTATGTTGGTGCAGATGCAGTGATGATTGGTCGTGCCGTAGAAGGTAATCCTTGGTTTTTGAAACAGGTAAACCATTATTTAGATACTGGGGAATTTTTGCCAACTCCAAGTGCTGAAGAAAAAATCAAGATGGCCAAGGAGCATCTCCATCGTTTAGTTACGTTGAAGGGTGACTATATTGGCTCTCATGAATTTAGAGGCCAAGCTGGATACTATTTGAAGGGTGTGTCTCACTCTGCTAGAACTAAGGTTGCATTAAATAACGCTGATGGTGAAGATGCTATGGTAAAAATTATGGATGACTTTTTGGAAAAAAAGGCCCAAAGAGAAGCTAAACAGAGAGGAATTGCCTAATAGTATACGGTTGTTGTGTTATATTATTAGTAGTTTACTAATTCATTAGGAGGTTTAACATTGGCCAAGAATAAGGAAATGAATGATCAGTTGGTGGTTCGCCGACAAAAAATGAATGAACTTCGTGAGGAAGGAATTGACCCTTATGGACATCGTTTTGTTCGAACTCATTTAGCTGCCCAAGTACGGCAAGAATTTGGTGATCAAGACAAAGATGACCTCATGGATTTGGATAAAAAGGTTACTATTGCTGGTCGGATGGTATCTAAAAGAGGAAAAGGCAAAGTTGGCTTTGCCGATTTGCGTGATCGTAGCGGTAGAATTCAAATTTATGTCAGAAAAGACATGGTTGGCGATGAACAATATCATATTTTTAAACGTGCAGACCTGGGAGACCATTTAGGTGTTACTGGCGAAGTTATTAAAACTGATATGGGTGAACTGACAGTTAGAGTTGAGTCTTTGACTTTCTTGTCAAAAGCTTTACGCCCATTACCTGATAAGTTCCATGGTTTACAAAACCAGGAAACAAAATATCGACAAAGATATCTGGATTTGATTGCTAATCCAGATAGTTTTGAGAGATTTAAAAAGCGTAGTAAAATCATTTCCGCTGTTCGCCGGTTTTTAGATGACGAACATTTCTTGGAAGTAGAAACCCCTGTTCTTCATAATCAAGCGGGTGGTGCCAATGCTAGACCATTTATTACCCATCACAATGCTTTGAACATTGATTTGTATTTGCGGATTGCTCTTGAACTACATTTGAAACGTTTGATTGTTGGTGGCATGGAAAGGGTTTATGAGATTGGGCGAGTCTTTAGAAATGAAGGCATGGATACTCGTCATAACCCTGAATTTACTATGTTGGAATCCTATGCTGCATACTATGATTTTCATGATGTTATGGATGAAACAGAAGGCATTTTTAAAGCTGCAGCCAAAGCGGTTACTAAAGACAATGTTGTCACATATCAAGGGCATACTATTGATTTGAATAAAGACTTTGCGCGTATGCATATGGTCGATGCAATCAAAAAGTATACAGGGATTGATTTTTGGACTCCTATGAGTGACGAAGATGCTAAGAAGTTGGCTGATAAACATGGCATTCATTATGAACCATATTGGAAGACCGGGCATATTATTAATGCCTTTTTTGAAGAATTGGTTCAGCCAAAGTTGGAGCAGCCTACTTTCATTTATGGTCATCCGGTTGAAATATCTCCCTTAGCTCGAAAAAATGTTAAGGACCCAAGATTTACCGATCGTTTTGAGCTTTACATTGTTTCCAACGAATTTGCTAATGCCTTTACTGAACTTAATGATCCGATTGATCAGCGTCAACGTTTTGAAGCTCAGGTAAAAGAACGTGAGGAAGGTAACGAAGAAGCTGAAGGAATCGATGAAGATTACGTTGAAGCCTTAGAGTATGGTATGCCTCCTACAGGCGGGCTTGGTATTGGAATTGATCGTTTGGTAATGTTACTTACAGATGCTCCTTCTATTCGTGATGTTCTTTTATTCCCTACTATGAGGCCAGAGGATAATTCGAAAGATTAGTTTATTTGCTTTTTAATTAAGACAGTTATTTTAACTGTCTTTTTTTGTTGACTAAACTTCTATATTCTTGTATATTGGTAAGTGCGGTTTTACTGAAATGTTCTTTTAAATATTTGTCTTTTTAAATATTTCATTGACAGTGAATTTCAGTAATGCTAATATTGAATAGTTGTGAAAAGTTAAGTGCATGGTACTTTCGAGTGCCTGTTATTTTTTACAGCTTTCAGTAGACCTTTGAAAACTGAACAAAATTTTCGACAAAGTAAGTGTGCAGGGTACTTCAATTTTTAATTGAAGTCAAAGCATTTTTGCGAAGTCAATTCGTGATAACAATAATAAATTTATAATCATGAGCTATAACAAGCTTATCATCTAAGATGAGAGTTTGATCCTGGCTCAGGACGAACGCTGGCGGCGTGCCTAATACATGCAAGTCGAACGCGTCTTAGCCGATGAACGATGGTGCTTGCACCTG
>DIDF01000016.1 GCA_002418005.1 Lactobacillaceae bacterium UBA5807 | reverse complement strand
AATCATTAGATGCATCAATGAAGAGAATATCTTTATTCGTACGATTCTTCTTGAATACTAGGATTATCGTCGGGATGCTGGTCCCATAAAATAGGTTAGCAGGCAACCCAATCACCGTATCAAGATAATTTTTTTCAATTAACGTTTGACGAATTTTGCCTTCAGCTGCACCGCGGAATAATACACCATGAGGTAAAACAATCGCCATTGAACCAGTATTGTTCAAATGATACAAGCTGTGCAAAACAAACGCATAATCCGCTTTAGAAGCCGGTGCTAATCTCCCATAATCACTAAAGCGTGGATCTTTTAATTTTGATTCAGCGTTATCCCACTTAGCCGAATATGGTGGATTTGCAACAACTGCATCAAACGAACGCGGTTGGTCAATTCCCTTTTCATCTGGTCCATCAGGCCAATCGTTTTCAAGGGTATCCGCATTGTTTAGAATCATATTAGTAAATGTAACATCATGCATCATTAAATTCATACGAGCTAAGTTATAAGTAGTCGTATTTAATTCTTGTCCGTAGTACTTAATTGCACCGGATTTATTTCTGTGTGGTAACTCATTACCAACTGTAAGCAATAATGAACCTGACCCCATTGTGGGATCATAGACCGAAAATGCTTCACCGGTCTCAACCACACCATTCGTTACAATTTTCGCTAAAATTTTACTTACTTGATGTGGCGTATAGAATTCACCACCCTTTTTTCCAGCAGAAGCTGCAAACTGTCCAATTAGGTATTCGTAAATTTCACCAAGGATATCTTTCCCATCTTTACCTTTATACTCAATATCATCAACCAATTTAACGATATTGTTCAGTGATTTAGCACGAGCGGTTGTTGAAGCACCCAGACGTGAATCACCAAGATTAATATCATTAAATACACCACTAAAATCGCGCGCAGCAGCTCTGTTTAATTCAGCATTTTTATTGAAATGATCAAAGATCGTTTGATAGTCACTTGGAATCACCTGCGCGTTATCAATTCGGTCATTAAGAGAAATCCATGTATCTTCTGGGAGAATTGCATAACCCAGCGACGATGAAATATCATCTAGATAATCTTTAGGATCATTACTATTAACTTCTTCTTTGTACGCTTCATTTACCGTCTTACCACTGGGAATATCAATAACATCATTTGTTACTAAATACTCTTCCTGATGTTCTGAAAGGTAACGATAGAACATGAATGCCAAAATATAATTTTTAAATTCGCCTGCGTCCATATTCCCACGAAGTTCATTCGCCATTGCCCATAATTTACTTGTAATCGTTTGTAAATTATTATCTGCCATTGTTTTACTCCTTATTTTTTATCTATTAACAAAACATTTGTTGTAATAAGCCTTTTTTCTGCAATTTTAAGTGTTTTAACTTACGTTGATGAAGGGTGATGAGTGTATCAAGTTGTTTGAAGAAAGTACCTATTTTTTGTTGTTCTTTAATTATTGGAACATTTGAAGTGAAACTTTCTACACTTCGTTTCGAGATATTCAATTGTGACATTCCAGCACCCTGTGACTTGAAATAATATTGGTGTGCATTGATATAAGAGAATAAGAAATTTGCATCAGCTGTTCCATTTGGTCTCAATAAAGCAACACGTTGATTAAGGACAAACCTATCATCTTCCGGTATCAATGCGACTCGCCCCAATAAATCACCATGACCAATGTCACTAAGAATCATAACTAAATCATCTTTCTGGAGTTTATCATCTGCTTCGTCAATAAATTTACCTGAGTGTTTTAAACCGCCCTCAATAGAGATAGAATTTAAATTTATCAATTCAAGTCTTCCACTCGTAGATTGTTTATTCTCATGACCTTTACCATTCTTATACTCTGTCATTGATGATAACTTTCGCTGTTCCCAAGCGTCAGTAAAACCGGGAAACCTAATTTCAGGAACAACTTCACCTTTTTTAGGGAACATTTTTTGAAGTAGCCCTTTTTTTTGCTTTTTTAAGTGTTCTAACTTATCTTGATGAAGGGTGATGAGAGAGTCAAGTTGGTTGAAAAAATCAGATAATCTTTTTTGTTCTTCCAATGTTGCTGGTATTGAAATCGAAATATCACCCATTACTTTGTTCATCAATTTAGGGTTACCTACATGAGAAACCCACTTCCATGCCTCTTGATTTAAGATTTCTGCAATAGCCTCATTAGCAAAGCCTTCATCAGATAGTAAAACACCATTTACGTTTGTGCTATAAAATCTACCTTTCCGATAGTTTACTGTTCCAGCGTTTGCCCCGTCAGTTGTCCAAGTGATTGCAGTATCAAAAAGGAAATCCTTATAATATCCCATCAATCCATCATTTTTTGTTTGCGAAGAATAAACCGGATAAGGCATTGCTTCAGTTTTCTTTTCACTTGTTTCGTTAGTTGCAAGCACTTTTCCACGAGTAACTTTGAAAATGTCTTTTACTTTCCGCTGTTCCCAAGGCTCCGTGAATCCTGGGAACCTTAATTTAGGTATATCCGTTTTTTTGTCTATCATATT
>DIDF01000089.1 GCA_002418005.1 Lactobacillaceae bacterium UBA5807 | reverse complement strand
TTTGGATTAGAATTTCATTAATGACTAATTAAAATTTTCATTTTTTATTAGTTAAAATGAAAAATGAGGTGAGCAAATGCAACAGGAAACGATTCAAGATTCTGCTGGCAATATCAAGATACATACATCAAGATTCCATTGGCTTAAAATTTGGGGCCCTGGTTTATTGGTTATGTTAGCCGATACTGATGCTGGTTGTTTAATAACAGCTGCTCAGTCAGGCGCCCAATGGGGTTATACGATGATCTTACCTCAATTATTATTAATTCCGGTCTTATACATAGCCCAAGAAATGACCGTCCGCTTAGGAATTGTTACTAAAAAAGGGCATGGCGAATTAATCCGAGAAAACTTTGGTAAAGGCTGGGCTTGGCTCTCAGCTGGAACGTTAGCAATTTCCGCAATTGGAGCTTTACTAACCGAATTTGTCGGGGTTGCGGGCGTCGGTGAACTATTTGGAATTTCAAAATGGGTCACAATTCCAATTGCTACTGCTTTACTTGTCGGGATTGCTTTTTGTGGCAGCTACCGTCGAGTTGAAAAAGCTGGTTTGTTAATTGGCTCCGCTGAGTTGGCCTTCATAATTGCAGTCGTGTTAATTCATCCAAATTTGGGCGATATGGCTCAGGGATTAATCACGGTTCCCTGGCATCATTCCTCATACATTTACTTAGTTGCTGCTAACGTTGGCGCTGTGGTGATGCCGTGGATGATTTTTTATCAACAGGGTGCCGTGGTTGATAAAAAATTGAGCACTAAAGCAATTCCAAAAGAGCGCCATGATACACTAATTGGTACTTTCATCACCCAAGGAATTATGATTGTTTTTGTGATCGCCTTTGCGGCAACTATGGGAACAACATCAGGATCTAAGTCCCTTAATTCTGTCAGTAACCTCGCCAATGCTTTATCACCATTCATTGGCAGTATGCCAGCTAAAACATTAATTGGCGCAAGCATCATGGGTGGTGCTCTAGTTGCAGCTTTGGTGGTTGCTCTTGCTGGAACTTGGGGAGTCACTGAAGTTCTTAACTGGAAACACAGTTTAAACGAAAAGTTCAACAGGAAGAATGCTGGGTTTTACATTATTTATACCCTTGCTCACGTTATCGGGGCCGTCCTGGTATTGGCCAACATCAACTTGGTTAATATTGCTGTTGCCGTTGAAGTGATGAACGCCTTGTTGCTCCCTATCGTACTTGGCTTTCTCTTAGTTCTGGAAGCAAAAGTCCTTCCTGATAAGTTTCGGATGCACGGTCTTCACCGTTGGGTAGTAACTTCTCTTTGCCTAGTAGTTATGGGCTTTGGAATTTATATGGTGGGTCCAACATTAGGTATCTGGTAAGTAAATTAATTACAGAGCAAATCAAAAGCCTCAACCAGTTCAAAACAAGAACTGGTTGAGGCTTTTTATAACAGCAAAAACGTTAGACTAATATTTTTCGACAATGATTTTACTTTAATTTTTTTGACATACCAACCTTAATCTGCGGTAATCTGCTTCCCAGTGGTCGTCTCGCCACAATTTTTCTTTTAATCTGACTGCCATCTTATTCAAAACTTGCTTTTGCTGCTGTTGATTTAAATGTGATAAATCTTCCTGGAAGAATTGTCTAATCCAATTAGATAAACCATTAATTCCTCCTTGTAACGGCGTTGGTCGATCAAAATCTCTAATGTGAATTACTTTGAAGCCATGATTTACCAATTGCGATTTGTACTCATGTACTGTTGGAAAGAAAAATGGATTTTGGTAACTGTATCCAATTTCTTGGAGTTCTTGACCAAATTCTTCGCAAATGGTTTGCACATTATTATGACCGCCAAACTCACAAATTAAATAACCTCCAGGATTGAGCAAATTATGAATTTGGTTTAAGAGCATTTGTTGATTATTGATCCAATGGAAAACTGCATTGGAAAAAACAACATCAAACTTTTTATCAGTCGCCATTGTTAAAATGTCTTTTATCTTGAATTTGGTGTTAGGATAGCGTTTTTGCGCCTCACAAATCATGTTTTTCGACTGATCAATCCCCAGCACTTTATAACCACGCTTTCGAAGCTTATCAGTTAAATCTCCCGTCCCACAGCCGACATCTAAAACCTTTTTGGCATTTTGGGGAACTAAACTCAGCAATCCTTGGCCATATTTAAAAACAAAATCGTGCTGTTTTTCATAATTTATAGCATTCCATTTCACTTTAATTACCCTCTTTAAATTAAAAAAAGCCAGAGCAGTTTATTTTCCCCGGCCTTTAAAACTATTTAATTTTTTCTAACTACCAAGAACTAAAATCTGTTTAACCAATATCCTTTTGATTTGTTTCATCACCCATTGTCCAAACCACAATGCCGGCAAACAATGCAATTGCAGAAATTGTCCAGAAAATCATGTTGACTGAAGTAACTTTCAGCATCCAAGCAACAATAATTGGCATTGCAACCGTGAACAGTTTGGCAATCCCATTAGCAATTCCTGAACCTCTAAATCTAAATGCTGTTGGGAAAAGTTCAGCTACATAGACTGCAACAACACTAGCCATCAAAATGTAGAAGCAAACTGTCAGCAGAAAACCAACCGCAACAACACCAGATACAGAGTTTTGCCGAGCGTAAAGCATCCCAAATACAGCGGTAAACAAAAAGGCAGGAACGATAGTCTTTTTTCGGCCAATTCGGTCAATCAAAAATGCGCCAACAGCACAGCCCACAGGAGCCCCAAGCATCATCATTGTTGATAATCCAAGTGAACCAGAAATATTAATTCCGCGTTTAAGCAGCAATGTCGGTACCCAAGAAGTAAAGGTATACTGGCAGATAATTGTTGCAGAAACGGCAACGGTAGCAACAAACAAACTGATTCCAAATGAATGGTGAACGATTTCTCGCTTCTTAGTTTTGGCCGGTGTGTAATTACTTTGACCGTTAACTTCGAGTTGTTCAATAATCTTTTCAGCTTGCTCAGTTTTACCATGGTTAATCAACCAACGAGAAGATTCTGGAATATCCCGACGAAGATACCAAAGAATGGCCGCAACGATACCAATGCCAATAAACATTGTCCGCCAACCAAATCTTGGAATAACTGCGGTACAAATCAGCATAGTTACAGGTGCACCGGTATTTGCTACCAATGAAACCCCGGCACACCACTTGCCGCGATTATGAATTGGCGCAAACTCATTTATCATTGAATATCCGGTAACAATTTCTGAACCCAAACCAATACTGGACATCAAGCGGCAAAAAATTAAAAACCACATATTTGGGGCAAAAGCGCCAATGAATGTAAAGCCGCCAAAAAGTAACAAGTTAATTTGATAAGCTACTCGCCTACCCTTTAAGTCACCGATAAAGCCAGCAATTATTGAACCTAAAAACAGCCCTAAAAATCCACTGGATAAGAAATAAGAATTTTGAGTAATTGTCGACCAACCGGATTTTAAAACAGTTCCGGCAACGGCACTCGCCATATAAACATCGGCGGCGTCCAAAAACATTCCACCAGCAACCAAGGCAAAAATTTTATAAAGAAGCGGCGATTCTCTAGTGGAATCAATTCTTCGCTGAAGGTCAATCGCCCTTGGCATTTCTTGCATACTTGTTACTTTCATTAACATCACCATCACTTATCTATTAGTCATAATTCGGAATATTAGCTTCATATTTTTCAATTTGATCTTCGTAATTCATCGTAATTGCAATATCATCTAACCCGTTGATAAACTTGTGTTTCCAAAGCGGATTTATATCAAACGGAAATTCGTAATCTTTATAAATCACTTTTTGATTTGGTAAATCAATTGTGATTTTTTCATCGCTGCCAATGTTGGCCAAAATCTTGCGCTGGTCTGCAGGTAACTTAATTGCTAAAAAACCATTTTTAGTGGTATTCATATAGAAAATATCACCAAAGCTCCCAGCAATCACTGCCTTAAAGCCATAATCTTTAAGCGCCCATACTGCGTGTTCACGAGAAGAACCGCAGCCAAAGTTATCGCCAGTAACTAAAATCTCAGCCCCCTGTCTTTCAGGTTTATTTAAAATGAAATCCGGGTTTGGCTTATTTGGAGCTATGTAGCGCCAATCGTAAAACAAATTTTTACCATAACCTACTTTTAAAATATTTTTTAAAAATTGCTTGGGAATAATTTGGTCAGTATCAATGTTTTCTTTCATTATTGGGATAGTAGTACTGGTAATGGTCGTAATTGGTTTCATTAAGCCTGCTCCTTTCTAATATCAACGAAGTGACCGTTAATTGCTGCATAAGCAACCATCGCCGGACTTGCTAAATGAGTTCTGGAACCTGCTCCTTGACGACCTTCAAAATTTCGGTTGGAAGTAGATGCACAGTGGACTCCTGCCGGAACTCGATCGGGATTCATCCCCAAGCAAGCTGAACAACCAGGCTCCCGCCATTCACAGCCAGCATCCTTAAAGATTTTATCAATCCCAATTTTCTCAGCAGCTTCTTTGATTGGCCGCGAGCCTGGAACTACCAAGGCAGTCACACCCTGAGCGATATGGTGGCCCTTCAAGATATGAGCAGCAATCTTTAAATCTGAAAGTCGACCATTAGTACAAGAACCAAAGAACGCAAATCGGACTGGGATATCTTCAGCCTTTAGGCCCGGTTTTAAACCAATGTACTGATATGCCTTTTTGTCATCATCGTTTTGAATAGCCGGAAATGGTTTGTCTACTGGAACAGACATCCCCGGATTGGTCCCCCAGGAAACAAATGGTGCTAAATCACTAACGTCAAAGTCAATTACTTTGTCGAATGCATCCGGACTGTCCGTGTAGTATTGCTTCCAATCAGCAATAGCTTTTTCCATATTCTTTGGCGCATATTTACGACCCGCAACATATTTGAATGTGGTTTCATCAGGTTTGACATTCATCATCTTGGCGCCACCCTCAATTCCCATATTGCAAAGCGTCATTCGCTCTTCCATGGTCATATTTTCGATAGTGTCGCCATACATCTCAACTGAATAACCAGTGCCAAAATCAACTCCCTCTCTGGCAATAATTCCCATAATAATGTCTTTTGCGTAAACGCCTCGAGGAAGTTTACCATGAACATGAATGCCCATGGTTTTGGGTTTAGTCTGCCAAATTGTCTGAGTAGCCAAAACATGTTCAACTTCTGAAGTTCCAATTCCAAACGCAATCGATCCAAAGGATCCGTGAGTCGCGGTATGAGAATCTCCACAGACAATTACCATTCCTGGTTGGGTTAGCCCTAATTCGGGGCCGATAACATGGATAATTCCCTGCTCAGGATGGCCCATTCCGGCTAAACGGATTCCAAAATCTTTGGCATTTTTGCCAAGCGTATCAATTTGTTTGCGGGCGATCGCATCTTTAATGTTAAAAATATCTTTGGTTGGGACGTTATGGTCCATCGTGGCAAATGTCTTATCTGGGCGTCTTACTTTTCGATGATTTTCTCTTAACCCTTCAAAAGCTTGAGGTGAAGTAACCTCATGGAGTAAGTGAAGGTCAACATAAATTAATTGCGGTTCGCCTGGCTTGCCGCCAATCACGTGACGATTCCAAAGTTTATCAAACATTGTCTGTTGCATGAACCCGCCTGCTTTCCTTAATTGAATTAATAATTGTATCAACAACTTGATCTGTCTTAAAACTGCCACCTAAATCTGGGGTGGTAATCCCGCTCTCAACGGTGACATCGACGGCCCGATTAATTTCATCGGCAAGGTCTTTTCGATTAAATGAATTGGTTAACATCATTGCCACTGATCGAATCATTGAAATTGGATCGGCGATACCTTTACCGGCAATATCAGGTGCGGAACCATGAATTGGCTCATAAAGTACCGGACCACTTTGCCCTTGACTCATTGATGGAATGGTTCCAAGCGACCCGGTTATTTCAGCGGCTTCATCGCTTAAAATATCACCAAACAAATTTTCTGTTAAAATCACGTCAAATTTTCTGGAGCAGAAATAATTTTCATCGCTGCGGCATCAACATAACTTTGATCATATTGGACATCTGGATAATTCTGAGCAATCTGCCCAACAATTTCTCGCCAAAATTTGCTTGTCGCCAGAACGTTTGCTTTATCAACTAAAGTGACATGTTTGGATCTTTTTTCAGCCATTTCAAAGGCAATTTTTGTAATCCGGGCAATCTCATTTCGCTTATATCTCATTGTGTCAAATGCTTCAGCATTGGTCTTCTCTCTAGGTTTGCCAAAATAGATTCCAGATGTAAGTTCTCTGACAATAACGAAATCAACAGGCTTCTCATTTTTAATTGGTGAAAACTTAGCCATTGCTTTACTGATTTCAGTTGGCCGAATATTAGCAAATAAACCAAGTTCTTTTCTGATCTGAAGAAGCCCAGCTTCAGGCCGCTTCTTGGCGTTATCCCATTTTGGCCCACCAATCGCAGCTAATAAAACTGCGTCACTTTGCTGACAAGAAGTTAACGTTTCTTTAGGTAAGGGATCGCCAACTTGATCTATCGCCGCACCACCAAATGGCATCTTCTTAATTTGATAATCAAATTCATTGTTTTGACTGACTGCCTGTAAAACTTTCAATCCTGCTGCCATTATTTCAGGACCAATGTAATCGCCGGAAAGAACGGTAATTTTTGCTTTTTGATTATCTTTCATCAAGCACTCACCTTCTTGGATCGTTTCATAATCTCCTTCAAATCAGATTCTGAAACAATATCAGTGTGATCAGCCCAATCCTTGAAAACTGGGAAAATGACTTTCATATCGTCTCGATCGACTTTATAACCCATTCGGTTAAGCTTTGCCATAACTGCATGTGATCCAGACAATTTTCCAAGTGGCAAGGTAGTCTTTTGGGCTCCTACTGATTCTGGAGTCAAGATTTCATATGTGTTAGGATTCTTCAACATTCCGTCTTGATGAATTCCGGATTCATGAGCAAACGCGTTAGCCCCGACAACGGCTTTATTATGAGGAACCGGCATCTTGGCAAAATTACTAATCATATCACTAGTTTTCTTAGTTTCTTTCATATTTATGTTATCAACAGCATCGTAATAATCTTTACGAACATAAATCGCTGCGGCAACTTCTTCCAAAGCTGCATTTCCAGCTCTTTCACCGATTCCATTAATGGTGCCTTCAATTCTGGTGGCTCCATGTTCAATGGCCGCAAGACTGTTGGCAACTGCCATTCCTAAATCGTCGTGGCAATGGACTGAAAAAGTAACATCGTTAAATGCTGGAATATGTTTTTGCATATAGTCGAATAATTGACCAAATTCAACCGGATTAGTGTAGCCCACCGTATCAGCTATGTTAATGACCGAGGCACCTGAATCAATTGCGGCATTGATCGCTTCGCAAAGGAAATCTGGTTCTGTTCTGGTTGCATCCTCTGGGGAAAACTCAACGATCTTAAAGAACTTATGAGCATAGCTGACGCAATCTTTAATCGCCTCTATAACCTGGTCTTTGGTCATATGTAATTTTGACTCACGATGAACAGGACTAGTTGCAATAAACACATGAACCTGTTTGTGAGCAGCTTGGCCGGTAGCTTTAACACATGCGTCAATATCGCCTTTTCTGGCGCGGGCCAAGCCAGTGACGCACGTGTTCTTCACGGCATTTGCAACAGCCGACACGGCATCAAAGTCCTCTTTAGAAGCGACAGGAAAACATGCTTCAATACAGTCAACACCCCAAGTTTCAAGTTGTTTTGCAATTTGGACCTTTTGTTCAACACTGAAATTAACCCCAATTGTCTGTTCACCATCACGAAGAGTTGTATCAAAAAATTGAATATGTTTAACCATATGAATCATCCTTTCTTTTCCAAAATCTACTTTTTAGCAATAAAAAAAGCACCCCATCGGAAATGGGGTGCTTACATTGCTTGTTAGCCAAGCCCCATTTCATAACGCAAATAGGACTCGACATATTGTTGTCAGAGTCCTGCGTCATAATAATAAGGCTTGTAATTGTGAGGTCACGGGTGCTACTTGTCTAATAACTTTAATTGAACTATTCATATCCATGACCTCCTTTTCTTATTGCTTGATAAAAATATATCATTGAAAATTAGAAATTGCAACCATTAATTTTCATTTGTTTTTAATGTTATGATAGATTTACTAATTTTGATATCAAATAAAATTAAAAGGCCTGCTTTTACAACAGGTCTTCTAAATCTATATTAAAATCTAAATTTCTCTTTAAACTCTCTGTGATCTGGGTCTCATCAAAACTTCGTTGATTGCGACATTATCAGGCTGGGCAATCGCATAGGCAACCGCATTAGCAACGTCCTCTGCCCTTAGACCATTTTCTTTTTCGGCCTTTTCAGTGGATGCCCGCTGCTTTGGATCAGTAATCGTGGTATACAACTCAGTATTTACTGCCCCTGGAGAGATCATAGTTGTCTTAATATTGTTGCCGACTTGCTCTTGTCGTAATCCGTCCATAATGGCTTGAATTGCATATTTTGTTCCAGCATAAACTGCTGTCCCAGGATGGACAACATGACCAGCTACAGAATCCGTTGTTATAATCTGCCCGCCTTTTTGATTAATCATAATTGGCAAAACAGCCGCAATCCCAAGCAAAACACCTTTGATATTGACATCAACCATTCTTTCCCACTCATCGACTTTTAATTCAGCCATTTGCGAGATAGGCATTAAACCAGCATTATTATATAAAACGTCAACCCGGCCAAATTTATCATTAGCTAAATCCACCAAACTTTTTACACTTTTGCGATCAGTAACGTCGGTTTTTTGATACAAAACTTGGCCACCAGGGTAATTTGAAGCAATATCTTTTAGGCGATCAACTCGACGAGCACCGATAACAAGCTTTGCTCCTAAGTCGGCTAAATATTTTGCAGTGGCTCTGCTAATTCCACTTGAAGCTCCCGTAATCACAACAACTTTATTCTTAACTGCCAATGTTAACACCCCATTCTAAATTTTTATCAAAGCTGATAGTAACTAGGGTCCGTCTTAAAAC
>DIDF01000090.1 GCA_002418005.1 Lactobacillaceae bacterium UBA5807 | reverse complement strand
TTATGTCAAACGTTTGACATAAAAATGGTTTCTACCTTATGGCACAGTTTAAATCCTGTTTAACTGTTAAAATATAACAAAAAGAGCAACCATCTATAATGGCTGCTCTTTTGATACATATCGCCAGCATTTAAGTCTGAGGGGATTCAAATTATTGTATGTTGACAAATCAAAGTATACACTCTTTTTTATCAAATAATTAGTTATTTGTGATGATTTGTTTAAAAAATATTTTATGGTTTGATTTCTGTTTGCCTGTTATTTAGAGAAAAGCAGCAATTAAAATCAAAGCTATTAATGCCGGCAACCCCTGGACCCAAAAGATCTTTTTAGAAACTGTTGCTGATCCAAACAAAGCTGCGATTACGATACAAGCTGTGAAATATAATAAGCCAACTTTTTGAATTGGGTTTGGCATAATTAAAAAGAGTAGAATGCCGACAGCTAGAAAACCATTATACAATCCTTGGTTTTTGAATAGGGACTGGACCTTGGGATTTGCTAATAATTCTCTTGGAGTATTAAAAGTTTCAGCTGCAGTTTGGCTGTTTGAATTAAACATTTCCAGCCATAAAATATATAGATGTTCAATGGCAACGATAAAAGCAAAAATTAACGCGACAATTTTCATAAAATTAGCCTCCAGTTATTATATTCATTATATATTATTCATAAGGAAAAGTTTTTTGCCAAAAATAATTAGGAGGCTCTAAATATGCTTTCACTTCTTTACTTGATTTTTATGAGCCTGATTGCCGGAATCTTAACTGGAATTGTCGGCATGGCAGCGGTGACTCTTTATCCGGTCCTGTTGTCAGTTGGAGTCATGCCGGTTACTGCTAACGCCACGATTACAGTTTCAATGATTGCCGGAGGGATGGGGACAGTTTTATCCTCGTTGCGAGAATTAAAAAATCACTGGAAGCAGGCAATTCAAATCGCGGTGGTGAATACCATTGGTGGGGTTCTTGGAGCATGGATTCTCATCCACAGTTCCAATCGCGGATTTCAAAAAGTAGTGCCTTTCTTTATCTTGATGGCCGGAATAATGATTTTAGCTCCCAAGAAGAAACCTTTGAATACAAAGTCTAAAAATAGGCGAACACCTTTTTTAGGTTGGATCGCAATTGGTTTGGTTGGAATCTATATTGGCTATTTTGGCGCTGGAGCTGGCCTATTGATGATTGCGGTTCTATCCCATCTTGTTGACGATGATTACGCAATCTACAATGCGATGCGAAACTTTTCTGCGTTCATGAATAATTCAGTTTCGGCCATTATGTTTACTTTTATGCTGCCGATTGACTGGCAGGCAGTGATTCCATTAATAATCGGTTTGTTTGTAGGCGGATATATTGGCCCAATTATTGTGCGGTATATTCCTTCCAAGGTTATTGAAGTTGCCGTGGGAGTGTTCGCAATTGGGTTGTCGTTTTTCTTAGGATATCAAGCTTTCATTGAATAATTTTTAGATTAAAGCTGTGATCACAGCTCCGGCAATGACGAAAACATTCCCGAATGAGAGTGAGATTGTTTCTTTGTGAGTTTTCTTTTCGTGAATGACTAAAATTCCTTCAACACTTGCGACAACCAAGTTTAGCTGTGAAAATGTAAATGCTGTTGCAAGGCCAATTTTTCCGGTTGAAACAATGAGCAGGCATAAATTACCAACTGCCCAAAGAACACCGACAAATGTGTTACGCCAAATATAGATGTTGGCAAACTGTTTGAAGGGGTTCTTTTTTTCAAGAATTGCAAAAAGTAAAATTGCGCCAATAATGCCGCCAATTGCTTGGGGCAGCATCATTGCATAGGAAAAACTACTTCCCCCTTGAACATGCCAATAATATTTGTAAGCATTTGGAATGAAAGCATACATTCCACCGAAGATGCCGGCAATTACAACACCAAACATTCCTGACTTCTTCTGCGCCGATCCGGCTGATTTATCCTCTTTATAGTTGGTCAGTTGCGAACCAATGATGACCAAAACGATGGCTAAAATTCCAAACAGCCATTGATCAGTTGTTGTCCAGTTATGGAACAAAAATGCCCCAAGTAAAGTGTTGATCATTAATTGTTGAGCGGCTACCAAAGGAACAGCAGTAGAAACACCCATTTTATTCATACCATCAAACTGGCCAATATTTGCTAAAGCAAGGCAAAAGCCGCTCAATGCTCCGGCAAAAAAAGCCATTCCAGATAATAATTGTCGGTTAAACGCTAAAATAATTAAACTAAAGATTAAGAAACCGGTCATTGAACCAATGGTGGCCTGAGTAGGCTTGCCACCGGCTTTGTTTTGGGCGATGCCGACATTACCCCAGGCTAACGCTGGGACGAGTGCTAATAAATATTCCAAAATATGGCCTCCTTTTTGATTTATGATTGCTGGCAAATTAAATTACTGAAAATAAATTTCAGCAATTAGTATGCATTGTATCATCATTAAATTGATTTGCTAATGCATTATAATCTGGCTTTAGTCAAGAGACTTAGATTATTTAAAGCAATTTTGTTGGAAAATCGTTTTCAAATAATTAATGATTTCTTTGCAATTTTTGTATTCAGGGAACGCAGATTTCCTAGCTTTGCCAATAGGCAATAGTTTAATAAGATATTTCTTATAATATAACTAAGTATTACTATTAAAGCATTGATTCGATAAACAAATTGTTGATTTTTTGGGTCAGAGCGTGGTAAAGTCTAGGTGTGTAGAACTCGGAGCATGTATATCTAAAAATATTTTTTGTGGGGGATATAGCTTAGCTTACGATTTCAATTCATAAAAAAGGGGTAATTTCATGAAATTCAAAAAAGTTTTAACTGCTGGTTTGATGGTAGCAGCATGTTTTGCAAGTTTTAGTTTCTTCACACCGGCTGCTCACGCTGACACTACTGATGACGCGATTGTAGCTCAATTAGAGAAGATTACAGATACCAAGTCGCCATTTTATATTCCGGTAAATGAACGACAAAATCCAGCTTATGTTGGCGCAAAGGAACAACAATTCGAACAGGCTTAACTCGCAGCTAGACCTGCTGGCCCGAGTCTTTTGACTCGGCTCGCTGAGTCTAATGGCAATAATGCCATTATCGTACAGCAGATAATTTCTGCTCTTACTTTCCTTGAACATACTCGTTAGAATTTGAAATTTTTTGAATCACTAATTTTTATCTAGAAAAAGAAGCACTGAAATACTTTATTTCAGTGCTTCTTTTTGATTTTAGTACGTAAAAACTATGTTTCCGTTAGTTCGAATGGAGTGGTAGGGGCTTTGAATGGATTGGTGTCGAAAATCCTTATGAAAAAAGGACTTTTGGCAAAATATTTGGGAAATGATTTTTTGAGAAGTTTTATTTTCCAAAAAACTTTCTCCCATTACTTCAATGACAATTATTTTGTACTGTAATTATTAGGTAAGTGGAATTGGGATCCTTGCTTCAATTCAAATATAATTAATATCATAGTCAAAAAGGAGCCTTTCTTTTTGGCTGAGTGAGTTAACAATGGCTTTTCACCCCTCACATTAGAAGATGTAGAACGGAGGGTAAGTCATGGAATACAGAAGGGACTGGAAGGTGTTATTCCACGATAGTTGCCATCTTGGTACTATCGAGTGCAGCCGTCAATTTGGCGATTGCATATTGGATAGTAAAAAGAGCTAATCGAAAAGATTAGCTCTTAGCCCAAAAGTCATGATGTAGCTCACGATCGAGGGTATCGGACTCACACTCCGATGCCCTCTTTTCACAGCCAATATTATAACATGGAAAAAATTCGCCGACAATTGCCTGTTAGGTTATCTTAAATCTAAAAACTATCAATATCGTAATTAATTTCCAAGTTCTTTACATCCTCAATGGTCCGGCATCCAGTGAGTTGCATAGCAATGTTGATTTCCATCTTCATGTGGTCGGCAACATCTTTGACACCCTTCCACCGCCTAATGCTAAACCATAGCTGAATGGTCTGCCAATGCCAACCAAGTCAGCACCCATTGCTAATGCTTTCAGTACGTGAGTTCCACGACGAACACCACTATCAAAAATGATTGGTACTCGGTGGTTAACAACTTTAGCGATTGCTGGTAAGCACTCGATTGAAGCAGGGTTGCCATCGAGTTGTCTGCCACCGTGATTGGATACGTAAATTCCGGCAGCCCCTGCTTTGATTGCGGCATCTGCATCTGCTGGATGTTGAATGCCCTTAATGAAGATTGGTAATCCAGAATAAGATGCCAATTTATCAATTAAACCTAAATTCAAATCCTGCATTGATTCGGAGAATAAACCGCCGGCACCAACGCCTTTCTTGCCAGTGTTGAAGCCTTCAAGGTTAGCAATTTTGCCTCTTAAATGATACTGGTTGATAACGTCGGCTTCACGATAGCCGCCTAAAGTTGAATCAGCAGTTAAGATGATTCCTTTGGCGTCAGCTTTCTTGGCTTCATCAAGCAGGTATTTACAGTATTCCCAGTCTTTTGGCATGTAAAGCTGGAACATGTATGGTGAACCATCGCTGACTTCTGCAGTTTCAGCGATTGATTTGGAAGCAAAGGTACTTTGAGCCATCATGATGCCGGCTTCTTTAGTGCCTTTTGCCAAGCCAAGTTCGCCGCTTTC
>DIDF01000064.1 GCA_002418005.1 Lactobacillaceae bacterium UBA5807 | reverse complement strand
AACTAGCACCACGCGTAATTTATCATTAACAATTTCAAAAGTAGCTTCACCATGAGCGGATGTGCCAATTTTGTCAGCATTCAGTGGGACAATCTTTGCGATGTATTTTTCAGCCATTTTAAATTCCTCCCAAATCTTTTTTACACTTTAATTATAGTCAAAAATTCAATTGTCCACAATCTAATCTGCTAGATTTTTGAGTTTGTTAAATTATGACAAGTGCTATACTAAAAGCAATTAAAGTGATTTATGGAGAGGTAATTTTATGGATAATCAAGGACCTTCAAGAATGCAAAGAAGACAAGACCGTAGGGGTCGGGGACGTTTGGATAACCGTGATAATGGCAACTATCGTGACAATGGTTCTTATCGTGATAGTGAAGATTATCAAAACGATGGCCGTTATGATGATCGATACAACGATCCCCAGCGAGATGATGATCGAAACTACAAAAAGCGCAATCATCGCGGCAGATGGATTGCATTAATTGTTGTGGTATTAATTTTTCTCGGTGGCACCATGTACATTGGCCACCAGCTTCACGAGTTGGCGGATGCGCAACGACAGACAAACACAATCTTGGATAAACCGGTTAAACAAGCAACAATTAAGCTTGTTGGCGATAAATTACCAAGCAATGTTCGGCCACAAATCGTTAAGCTGATTAATGATGTTCCTTTGGCTGAACTTCAAAGAGCTGCTAATGATCCCCAACTATTTGAGCAGGTTGCTAATCGCTCCCAGATCCCGGCGGCAGATACCAACGCTGTAGCTAGTTATTGGTTCAGTAATGCCAATGATCAGTTGAGAAGCGATTTATACCATGGCCGAATTATCGATTTAGTTGGTCGTGCTCTTGGAATGAATTAAATTTTTCACTTCAGCTTGCATTTCTATTCTTTTTGTTATACACTTCATTCAACATTTATAAAAAGAGTCAAGTCACTTAAGTAGGTACTTAATTGGGTGTCAGGAAGTTGGCGGTTGCTGCGAGCCAATCAGGTTAAGCTATTCGAACTACCGTAACGTTAATTGGCAAAGGTCAATAACTAGAATCCTTTATATTCTAGTGAGTGGTGTGTTAATGCACACAATTTGGGTGGTACCACGGTAAAAAGTCAAATCGTCCCTGTTGAACAAATTAGTTTTTGTTCGATAGGGACGATTTTTTATTTGAAAAGGGATGCTATCTATGAATAGAACAACAAATGGGGGTTTAGCCCGATATTAAACTTTCAGCCTTGAAATCATAAATTCAAAAAATTTGAAAGACGAGGTAAAAAGTTATGGCTGAAAAAGATTTAAAATTAGGTGAATCAATTATTATTTTGGCAATTGTGCTGGCTGTCATGGGCATTGGAGTAATTGGTTTGGGATTATCTCCTCAAGTTCCAGTTCTGCTGGCGATTACCATCACCATCTTTTGGGCAAAGATTAAAGGTGATGATTGGAATGACATTAATGCCGGTATCATTGATGGGATTGAAAAAGGAATTATTCCAATTGTTATTTTCATTTTGATTGGGGCAATGATTAGTACCTGGATCGCTGCCGGCACAATTCCAACCTTGATGGTTATTGGTTTTAAAGCAATCAGCGCTCAATGGTTTTTGCCAACAGTATTCTTGGTTTGTGCGTTAGTCGGCGCAGCTGTTGGCAGTTGTTTCACCGTTGTATCAACTGTTGGAATTGCCTTCTTTGGCATTGGGATTACGATGAACTTTAACCCGGCCTTGGTTGCCGGAGCAATCATTGCCGGCGGAATTTTTGGTGATAAGTCGTCACCGCTTTCTGAAAATAACAATTTGGCCGCAGCGGTTGTTGATACTGATTTGTTTGATCATATGAAAACAATTCTTTGGTCAACAATTCCGGCTGCGACAATTTCAACAATTGCTTTTGCCATCTTAGGAATGGGTCATAATCACGCGGATATGGTTAAAATTAACACAACTGTTGCTGCATTAACTGGAGATTTTCATATTTCGTGGATAACTTTATTACCTGTTATTCTTGTGTTCGTTTGTGCATTCTTTAAAATGGCTGCTATTCCAACCATGCTGTTAAACATTTTCGTTTCAGCTGGGATGATGTTCTTTAACACCCCTAACCTTAATTTTACAAAAGCCAGTTTGATTATTACTAATGGCTACATTGCCAAAACCGCTAATAAGGAAGTTAACCTGTTGCTTTCAAGAGGTGGAATTGTCAGCATGATGCCAACCGTTGCTTTGATCGTTTTAACGTTATCCCTTGGTGGATTATTAGTTCATTTCGGCTTGATTCACGCAGTTATGACTCCTTTATCAGCCAAATTAAACAGCCAAGGCAAACTTGTCACTGCTGCATTGTTAGCATGTATTGGGGTTAACGTCTTTGTCGGCGAACAATTTCTATCAATTATTCTCCCTGGACGAGCTTTCAAAAATGCCTTTAATAAAGGCGGTTTAAAGAGTTCGGCATTAGGACGGGTCCTTGAAGATGGTGGGAATGTTCTTAACTACTTAGTTCCTTGGGGCGTTGGTGGTGTATTCTTGGCTAACACTTTAGGAGTTCCTACTATTTCATACTTACCATTTGTATTCTTTAGTTTGCTTTGCCCAGTATTTTCATTAATTAGTGGATTCACCGGAATTGGTCTTAAAAAGGCTGATTCAAGTGCGAGCAGCAGCTTAAAGAATGCTAAACCAGTTTCTTCAAACGATTAATTTAAAAAATATTAAATAAAAATTGGCCCTCAGTGAGGGCCAATTTTTGTTAAATTAAATCAAGAATCAAATATAGGATAAATCCAATACACAAGCCAACTGAGCCAAGAATTGCAATCCTGACAGAACAGACAAATGTTTCGCGTTTAACTTGTTTGTGGTAAAAAATATTAGCTTGTTTATAAATTAACGGCACAACTAGAAGTGATCCCAGTAAAGCGACAGGGAAGATTCCAATGTAAATGTTTAAGAAGATTGTTAGATAAGCTAAAATATTACTAAAAATGAACAACCATAGACCGGCTTTGACGCCAATATAATGAATTAACGTGGTTCGATTGTTTTTTTCATCTTCACCATGATCACAAATATTATTGGCCAGCATGATATTGCCGATCCAAATGACTTCAGGCAGGGATGCCAAGAAGACTTTTCCTAAGGTTACCCAGGACCAGTTAAAGATCTGAAATGAGTTTACGTAAACCGAGATTAAAGTGATGACAAAACCCATGGTCACTCCGGAAGCAATTTCGCCAAATGGTGTATTTGAGATTGGTCTTGGGCCGGATGAATACATGATGCCAATCAAAAAACAGAAAAGCCCCATCCAAAGGACTGGTAAACCGACTTTAACAGTTAAGTAGATTCCCATAATTGCTGAAATTCCGGTGAAAGTGACCATTAAAAAGATGACCAGTTTCATTGGGATGCTTTCTCGGCCAATAATATTGGTCTTCTTCTTCCATTCGGCATAATCAGAATGGTGAAAGTCGTTATAGTTGTCCAAAATATCAACGTTCATGTTAAATAAAAGCATTGCCACAAAGAAAATTATTGAATACAAAATGTTGACTGAGCCTAAAATATACCAGCTAAAGAATAGTCCCACAATAAAAGGGAAAACACTGGCAGTTTTGGCTTTCATTTCGACAAGTTCTAAAAATGTACTTAATGTCATGATTCCTCCAACAAAAGATACTATTATATATAGGTAAACGCGTGGTGCTAGTTGATTT
>DIDF01000008.1 GCA_002418005.1 Lactobacillaceae bacterium UBA5807 | reverse complement strand
GGCGCCGATCATTTGGTTAACTTGTCACAGAACGAGTATCAAGGCCAACCAGAAGCCAGTCAAGAAACTAATTTTAAAAACAAGGTAGATAAGTGGAATCAGACAGTTAAAGCACAGCACCAAGCCAAAAAAGCCGATCAGACAACTGATGATGAGGAAGACAAATTGCAGGACAACATCGATCAAGAATTAGAGACTAGACATAAGAAAATGCTGGGATAAGGATTATAGAGGGAGAGTAACTTATGAAATCATATAGGAAATATATAATCGCTGTAATGACAGTATTGCTGATTGCGGTTGGCCTAACTGCTTGTGGAAAGTCAACTGCACAAGATCTCCAGAGTCATCAATGGACGTTTGACTCTAGCAAAGGTGATGGTTTAGCCGCAACTGCCAAGTTTACTAAAAGCAATCTAACGCTAACCGAGGCTGGGTTTAGTGAAGTTTACACGTACGAGCTAACTAACAGTGGCAGAAATGAACAAATAAAATTTATTGGTAAGAATAGCGTTTCTGGAAAACAAGAGACTCGCTTATTTAAAATGGCAAACAAAATTAATTGTGATATTATGAGCATGTAGCATATATTGATTGTTTTAACATCGATTTTATGTGTTGAGGAGGCTTTTTATGAAAAAACGAAAAATAACAGTTTTAAGCAGTTTTTGCTTGTTCGTAATAGGAATCAGCCTCATGTTTTTACTTCCAAGTACAGTGCTCGCAAAGTCAGAAGGAAAAGTGGTGAATGTAAAATTAACCACCGCATTAAAATTGCTCAAACAAAAGAAAAGAAAGATAACGTATGTCCTCTATGCTTCTAGATACTGCATTCATTGTCAAAAAATGAAAAAGATTTACCGACAAGCTATTGCTAAGCATCCTAACAAGGAAATCTTTAAAGTCGATTTAGCTAACGAACCTAATTCTAGCTATAAAAAATTAAAGGGACTGCATGTAAATGCTATACCAACTTTAATAAAATACAATGGCACCCATGAGGTTACACGTTTAGTTGGAGAATCCAAAATTTCAGTAGTAGACAAGTTCTTACAATAAGGGTTCCTTAAAAATTAGAGGAGTTGTTGATTATGAGTAAGGCAAAACATTTTAAAAAAATATTTATCGGACTACTAATGTGCTCAGTTACTGTATTACTTGGCTCGTTCTTATTCCCAATTAATGGTTCGGCTAAAACTAGAGTTGGATCTTATTACCATAATTTAAATACAGAGCTTAAATATTCAAACTTGAGTGCAAAGGTTTCGTCTTTGAGCTCAAGCAATGCACAGCAAGATGTTTCTAATTTAAATAAAAGTGAGAAAATAAATAACTATTTAAATAATATAAAAAAACGTGGTTATACCAATGACCAAGACGCAGTCACACCATATAATTATCGTGCAACATCCTCAGTAGATCCTTCTATATCAACGGATGTTGTTTATAATGTTTACAAAAATAATGACAAAAATACTACAATATTAACTCAAACGGTTGTTGATAAGAGCAATAATAAGGTTGTAAGCTTCTCTGCTGAGCAAGGTACTACTAAGAGCACATCACCAAAAACCGAATTTTCCGCCTCAAACAATGAACTGAATCAAATTAATATTCTGGCGAAAAAAAAGACAAAGCATTTTAAATTTCATGGCAAAGAATTTTCATGCGGTATGGCTGGTGTGTTAGCTTGTGGTTCCTATTGTGCAGTTTGGGCTGCCGTAAATGGCATCGCAGGTTTAGCTTGCGCTGTCGTGTGTGGCGCTGCATCAGAAGGTGCATGTGCAATGAATCATTAATAAGAGGCAATTTTTATGAAAAAATATGAGAAAAATTTACTCTTTTACACGACTAAAAGTTTACCCATTTCGGGAATAATTGTTTCTGCAGGTGCTCTATTATATTTTGTTATTTATCAAAATAACTATACATGCGCAGCTGTTTTATATTCATTTATTCCGTTAATTGGCACTGTTCTAATTGCATTACCTTTCTGGATCCTTGTATATCGAATTAAGAAAGGTAATTCTCATTGATAAATAAAACCTATCTAAAGATAAATTACAAGTTCTAATGCTACACTTCAAGAAATTAAAGATGATTTATAAAAAAGTTCCAATGTAGACTTTTACATTGTCCGCAAGATAAAAGTCTACATTGGAACTATGTTAACTTTTAAAGTTTACCTGCGTGCTTTGAAAAAATACCCAATATTTGAATGTCTTGCTATGCGTTTTCCTATCTATCCGATTTATCAACAAATTCCATTATTTTAATCGCAATCACGGTTGGCAATCCGATCACTAACAGCTCGATACAAATCACCAAAAAGCTAGTAAGTATCGCCCCAATACATCTAACGGCGCCCCAACCCGTTAATTCAGGGTGCCAAGTGTCCCAAATCGACTTAAGGCCGGATCCGTGCAGCACCATCGGTACAATAACCCACATTAATAGCCCCAAGGTCGCCAGCAGCGTGATAATCCCCATCACCATAACAATAATGGTAATTGTCCGTTGTAAGGTACTCTTTTCAAGTTGGATGTAAGCTGATTCC
>DIDF01000066.1 GCA_002418005.1 Lactobacillaceae bacterium UBA5807 | reverse complement strand
AAACAAAGCCATCTTGATGGTCGTGAATTCGGCGCATCACGGCTTCAATCGCATAAATCTGGTAAGGCCGTAAAAGAATTAAGCTCTGCCGTTCTTGGTCGATGACCGTATATTCACTGACCATTTTGTGGGCCATGGGAATATTAAGAACCTGGCGCGTGAACGCTAGGCCATTTTCCACGGGGTGATTATCCCGCGTTCGCCAATTAAACAAAAAAGCTTTATTGAAGTGATCCGGTTCGGCATTCGCAAAATACGCCGTACTATCCGGTGTCATAATCACAAACATTTGCAGTAGTGAGTAAATCCCTGTATATTTGCCTTCCTGCGCGTATTTTTCAATTTGATTAAAAGCCTGGTTAAGTTCGACCGTGGATTTTTTTAGTTCCAATTGAATTAAGGGTAACCCATTAATCAATAGGGTTACGTCAAAGCGGCGATCAGGATCGACGTCTTGAGTACCAGCTAACCGTGGCCGTACCGCTTGCCGTACCACTTCATAACTAGATTTACCGCCAGCGACGTCGGCTTTCCAAAACAACTCCAGCGTCACCGTGCCCAGCTTAGCATCATCGCGTTCAACTTCAACTTTGCCAATGCCATTTTCGGCGGCTAATAATTTAGCCGCTTCGTAGGGTGTTCGGACTTCAATCGCCCGTTTAACTTGATTAAATTCAGTATCCGTTAAAGGGCGTCCCTGCAATTTGGCATAGTTATTGTTGTTTAATTTATCGCGAAAATTAGCCCACAATTGATCCGGTGTCGCACCATATAGGTCTTTTCGTTCCACCCATTGATTACTCCCAGTCGTTAGGGTCTTAACGACTTCTTTTTCAAACGACAGCTCCAACATAAAAATTGGTTCCTTTCTCTGCTTTTAAGTTACTCCCCAGTCTATTATACGCGAACCAATTGGCATTTAATTTCATTATTTAGCACAGTAAGAATTCAACAAAGCTATTTAGGGTATCAAATCATCAGTGCAAGATGAAGCCCAGCAAATAAAGCATTAAGAAAAGACGGAGAGCTAATTTTTGTACTTTGACGTTTACCCTAAAAGTTGGAACTAAATAAGTTTTATTCATTAGGCAGTTAATTGTCGTTCGAAATCGAGCGGTGATTGACCGCCTAATTTTATTTGGATTCGTGTTTGATTGTAGTAATCGATCCACGTATTAATTGCTTCTGTTAGTTCTAAGGTGTTTTCGTATTGTTTTAAACTACCAATTTCAACCTTCAGTTTGTCAAAGACAGTCTCACAAACTGCATTTTCTAAAAAAGTCGCTTTCCGCGACATACTTTGGCGAAGATACATTCGTTTAAGTAGTTGTCTCCATGATCGATGTTGGTATTGCCAACCTTGATCAGTGTGTAGGGTGATTTGATAGCCAGTTTGTGGTAATTGCTTCATCAATGCTTTTAAGAGTGCTAGAGAGAACTTCAAATCCGGATGGGCACTGATCGACCAGGTTAAAATTCGCCTGCTGCACAGGTCTTTAATGACTTCTAAACAAGCCTTATCGCCATTGTTGGCTTTAAGTTCCGTGACATCGGCGACCAGCTTTTGGTAAAGGCGGTCGGTCATATTTCGACGATGTAAATGGTTTTTAGCGACTTTACCACGAGGACCTTTAGATGAATCATACTTTCAAGTGCGCTGGCGGCAACGACTACTGTTGAGCTCTAACTCACGCATCAAACGTTGAATGCGCTTATGGTTAGGACTAGGTAATTCTTGTGCTACATACCGCTTTCTTACAATCACGGCTATGCGTGGGACACCATAATTACCATGATGCTCATTGAAAACTGCCGTAATCATTCGCTTTAGGTCGGCAGACTTATCCGGGCGCCTAAACCTCGCTTGCCAATATTGGAAGACAGATATTGAAATTGGCAGCGCCTTAATTAGGTCAACTAATCGATATTTCGCCCTGATATCGGTGATGACTTGTGCGAGTTCTTGGTTTGATGCTCTCTCAAGGCTTGTAGTTTTTTTAAGGCGTCTATGCGTATCCGCAATGATAAATTCTCTTGTTCGAGGCGCTTGATACGTTTCTGATCGGATTCCTTTACGATGTGTTTTCACTCCCGGTCGCATCTCCATCAAGGCCTGAATACCATACAGATTGTATAGTCGCTTCCAGCGCACCACAGCCTCAATCGAAGTGAAGCTACAATGCGCACAAGTTTCAGTGACAGAGGCGTAATTTTGTTGTTTCCACTGTACAAGAGCGACGCGAAACTTACCAGTTACTTCTGGTGGTTGAAGAAGTCCTTTTCGTTTGTGTTGATTATAAATCGCAACCAGAGTAGGGAATAACATGCTGGCAATAGGATACTTTTTACCGACACCAGTCTTAGATTGAGTTCCCGTTAAGTATTCTTCTACTGCAGTAATTTTCGTATCAATACTAATTTTAGTCATAAAAATACCCCGAAAGTTGTTTCAACTTTCGGGGTAAACGTCATTTTACTTATTGTCCATATCCTTTTTTACGTTGTCGACGACATCCTTAGCCTTATCCTTGGCATCATCTAACTTGTCTTTAGCCTTGCCAACTAAGCCCTCGGCTTTGCCTTGCGCTTCGCGTGCTTTGTCACCAGTGGCTTTGCCTTCAACTTCTTTAGCTTTGCCACTAATTTTGTCTTTAGCATTTTTGGCCTTGTCTTCTGAACTCATATGATTGCCTCCTAGTTAAGTGAACAGTAGTTATCAACACTGTGAGTATGACATAATTTTGCTTATTAAACAAGGAATATGGTTGAACTGCTGTTTTTAAAACAATGGATAGTGCTGATGCATAATAGATTAAATAAGTAAATGAAGTGGATGGACAGGGTAATCTTATTTATTTAACAATATTTTGAGAGTAGGAACATAAGCTTTAAAAGGAAATACTGACTGACGTAATCAAGCGCTCTGCAAGCACAGGTATTAGATTAGACGGGATGATATAGCTAACAGTAAAAAGCACTGCACTCTCTAATTGGGTTTTCCGTGCCACGTTAATCAGCTACAAAAGCATCCATTATGTAAACAATTATGTTATATTTTGTATACATTATATTTTAAGTAGCACAGCTCTAAAACGGTTAAACGGTCAGCTCGTCACTAATTAGAAAACAGGAATGATCAGTATGAATATTAGCAAACTAAATAGTACGTTAATTACGTTAATTATTAGCAATAAAAATTTTAAACGGGTTACGAAACAACTAGCCGCTGACATGCGCGTTAGAAAAGAAGATGCCCAACAAGAATTGTTAATGGAACTCATTGAGCACCGCTTAGCGAAGCTTGATGCAGATACCCTTACGGAGGCGTTAAAAGGCAATGATGGCAAGTTAAACCGTAACATTACGTTTGCTTACAAGGATTTACGACGAAAGTATTTCAAAGCGGTGAGTCAGCAGTTAGCCACAGAAACTGACATTGATGATCTCATCATAAAAGAAAAAGATGTTATTCAACCGGTACATCGAGGGGTGAGCCATTTTGAACTACAAGAACTGAATGATTTTGCCTTCGTGATCTTTAAACCAAAGGTTGCTCAGTTTGTTCTCAGATATGTTAGTCAAGGTGCAAGTCGAACGCAAGAAGCATATGGCTTGTCCGCAATACAAATTAAGAAGAAGTTGTACTACATTAATCGCATTATTGCCTCACGTCGGAATCTAATCGACACCTTACTAAGGACGGATGATGAAATGACTATTATTGAACAGCTGAAATTACTGACACACATTGTGTTCCTCATAGAATCAGATAATTACACAGATTTCGTAATGCACATGTATCTCGATAAGGTATCTCAGGAAGACATTATTCAAGATGTCTTAGCCATGCCAGGCTATCGAAAATCTGGTTTAGTTATCCCCAACTGGGGAATGGCGGAACATATTAAAGCCGATGAATACAACTTCATTAATTGTGTGTACGACAAAGTAGATGAGTTGGAAAAAGCTGCTGGGATTACATGTTAATGCATAGGTGCAACTGGCTTGGCTGTCATGAACTTATATCTTCCAAGGAAAAGTTTTGTCAGAAACATAAGGCAATGAATGCGGATAAATATCGCAAGTATATGAAAGACACAGAATCACAGCTTAAACAGTCAGCTGCCGGTCGCAAACAATTGGCTAGCAGAACTAAACATTACGATGATACCAAGCGACCAGAATATGAGCAGCTGTCTAACGGCAGTAGCTTTTACCATAGCCAGAAATGGAAGACCGTCAGCCATTTTGTAAAGACACGAGATATGTATTGCTCAGCGATTACCGGAACAGTTCTAAAGGATACTGATGTCATTGTGGATCATATTGTGCCAATGAGATTGATGGACAGTCAACACAAACTAGATGCTGACAACCTATGGCTTTTAAGCAGAGCACAGCACAATCGCAAAACACACATAGAACAATCTGTGTCAGACAATAAACTAAAGCATTTGCCTAAGGCATGGTGGATCAAGGTATTAAAAGAAAGGGAACATTAACATGAAGATAGTCATGTACACAAAGCCTGGTTGCCCTAAGTGTCGGATAACAAAGAATAGATTAGATGCTGCTGGTTATAAAGTTAGCCAGATCATTCTGAATGTCTCTCAGCCCAGCCAGTATGAAGACAGGCTACTCAAAAGTTTTAAAGCCAAAGGTTACAGAAGCTTACCAGTAGTCCAAGTTTATGAAAAGGACAATCAACTGATTGACGAATGGAATGATTTAAACGTGGACAAACTAAACGAATACACTAAAAAAGATTAAAAAGATTGCCCATAATCCCTTTAAATCAAGATGACCCCCGCCCCCGTTAGCTTTAAGAGGCACCGAGCATACCAACTAGGCGCGTGTTTTAACGATGTAGAAATTCAAAAATTCTTTTATGGGGGGTTGGAAACTCATAAATGATGTTTAAAAAGCATTCTTGGTAGATTGTAAAATTA
>DIDF01000034.1 GCA_002418005.1 Lactobacillaceae bacterium UBA5807 | reverse complement strand
TTGCTCCATCTTGTTGAATGCTTCAATGTACTTGAGTTTAAATTTGTCTGCTTTACTGCCCGTGAATCCCATTGCAATAAATACAAATCCATCACGATTCATAAAATACATTTTGTTTGATTTACCACTTGCATCTTGATAAGTGCTTTCTTCAAACATTGTTTTGTACTGAGCGTAATTTTGCGCTGAGCTAATTTTGTTTTCGATGGTTCGAATCACGTCGCGGTGATTTTTGCCAAATGCTTTTGCTACTTCCAAGCTAGTTGTTACAGCTTGCTTATTTTTAATGATTACTAAGTCTTTCATTTTTCTCGTACCTCATTACGATTAAACCGTGTTAAAAACCTAAAAAATAATATTACTAATTTGAATGCCAAATACCTTTTCAATTTTTGGAAGATACTTAGCATTTGGCTTGTTCTTACCTGATTCCCATTTATAGAGAGCGGATTTAGAAATACCAAGCTTTTCAGCTGCTTCTTTTTGACTAAGTCCTCGAGTGACCCTAGCGGCTTTTAAAGTGATTTTTGCCATTTGTTAACCTCCTTCGTTCAAGTTCATAAATATAGTAACACGATTTAATCGTGTTAGCAATACTTTTTTACTAAAAAGCGTAAAAAAGTACATCAAAACCGTATTTAAGTCATATAATTAAAGAGAAAGCGGGTGAAGCGAGAATGAATAATAAAGAAATAATGGCTCAAAACATACGATACTATTTGAAGAAAAAAGGCCTTAATGTCAAAGAATTTGCTGACCAGTTAGGCTTCAAATACACAACCGTCCTGGATTGGGCTAATGGAAACGCTTATCCAAGAATCAATAAGATAGAGGCAATGGCAAAATACTTTAACGTGGATAAATCCGACCTGGTAGAAGAAAGACAGCCTGATAACGTCATTAAGATTAATCCAAAACGGGTCAAGTACATTCCATTAATAGGTACGATTGCGATGGGTACTCCAATAACTGCCGAGCAGAATATAGAGCGCTATATACCAGAGTTCTTCCTGGAGGATATTCCACAGGGCGAGCTATTCGCTCTGCACTGTAAAGGCCACAGCATGGAACCTACCATTCCAGATGGAGCCATTGCAATCATTCGCAAGCAACCCGATGTAGAAGATGATGAGATTGCAGCTGTATTGGTTGACGACAACTCAGAAGCTACATTAAAGCGGGTTAAGCATATGGGTAGTTCTGTACTGCTTCAACCAGATAACCGCTCCTACGAGCCTATTTTACTAGACAAAGATCACCTTGGCCGGATACTTGGCAAGTTGATCAAATATGAAGTTTTAACTGATAAGAAATAGTCCATAGTGTCAACGACTTTAAACTTAAGGCAGATTTATTTTGGAGGATATTATGAGTCCAATTCGTTTAGTTTCTACTATAGTTAACTGGGTTTTATTTATACTTTTTATTGTCGGTGTGATCTGGCTTATCGTAGCACGAGTAAAGCACAATAAGAAGTGGACTAAATATTCATTGATTTTTTGTATAGTTGTTTTTATTTTGCAAGTGATTGCATTTAGATTCTCGATTCACTTAGCAAACGAGGGAGTACAGTAATATATTTTGGAGGATATAAGATGATCACAGGACTAATCCTATTTGTCTTCGGTGTTGGCTTTATCGTCTATATGTTTAAGCATGATAGTCAAGTTAAGCAGAGTGACAAGTATAAGGAAGCTGTCTCTAAAGGCACTAAGCCACGAAAGTTATTGATGCACCGCAAGTGGTGGGTTTGGGTACTAATTGTTTTTGTCGTCCTTGCAGGGATTGGCGAAATGACAGGTGTTAATGATGACGATGATAGCGAATCTACTGCACCTAAAACTCATAAAGTACAAAAGAAATCTAAGCCAGTTACTAAAAAAAGTGCTTCAAAGACTAAATCCAAGGGTACTTCTAGGAAAGAAAATGCTGAGCTATTAGCCACTGCATTACATGCACTACCAAAGAAAACTCACGGTGAAATCCAATCAGCTAAAATTGCTGATGATCACATGGATATTAAAATCGTTTTATCAGATGATTTAGTTGATAGCATGTCTGATGCAGCTTTAAGAAAGACTGCTAAACAAGCATGGGAGATCGGTACTAACTACGCCCACAATTTTGGCCCTTATCCAGATGGCTACTTTGATCGTGATGCTTGTCCCGTTTACATTTTAGACTCTGCCGGCAATGAGCTTGGCAAGTCAACGATGTTTGGCGATTTTAAATGGGAAGGATAAATAAAAAAAGAGCCTGCCTACTCTTTCGAGCAGACAGGCTTTAATCGAAGCTAATTTAGAACACACATTCGAGAGGAGATGATAAAAATGCCAAAAAAGAAAGATCCAGAAATAACACAATACAGATTAAAAGATGGTAAGACCTATTTCAGACTTAGAACTTATATTGGAACAAATCCTGAAAATGGTAAGTCAATTAAAGTTACCAGAAGTAAATTAGCTACCAGAAAAGAAGCCTAGCAAAGTTACCGCAATAAGCGTTAATAGCATTACTACAGCTAAAAAGATTTTGATTGCGTCTTTTGTACCTATCGGCTCGTCTAATTGATAAATGTGTTCCAGATCCACATCGTTACATACTGATTAACGATATAGAAAAACATGTATATCAAGGCAACGATGCCAACAGTTACACACGCGTCTCGCAGTGCATAACTTATATAGGTAAGCACATGATCTAACTTGGTTTTGCCGTAGCTTTCAGGCTTTCTAAAGATCTTAAACATTTTGATTCCTCCTATTCATTAGTTTCAGGGTATTCATCAAAAATAAATGTCCTGATCCACTCATTGCCTTTACCGTAATTAATGTGTTCATGATCATTACCTCTAAGCAACGTCCTCACGTTCAATGAGTGGCAAAACATCGTTTTCTTTCAAAATGTCATAGATAAATCTGCGACCTTTTTGAGTCCAAACTGTGTAGATCTTTGTTCTAAGATTTCCTTTTTTGTCTTGATAGGTCTTACTCTTAGTGCTTGTGTAACCTTTACCCATGTAAGCCTTGTATAAGATCCATTGACCATTCACACGTCTTTGAACCTTGAATTTCTTAAGTAGTCTGTTAAAGGCAACTGCGCTGTAGCCATAATCATTAGCAATCTGAGTAATTAATATTGGTGTTGGATCACCTAGAATCAAATCAAGGTAATTAGCTTTCTTATTTGATTCTTCAAGTTGAATAGTCAAGTTTTTGTTTTCTTTTTCTACTTCTTCAATTCGAATGTCCTTTTGTTTCAATTGATCTGCTGCTTGTTGAAGCAAATCAGCTAAACCGTTCTTGTTGTTGACCACATCAAATGCTTTTGCATCAGTCATATAAGCGCCATGCTTCCGAATAGCTGGCAGTACTTCTGAAGTTACCCAGCGCTTGAATCTTTTTGCGTTGGGTTGCTGACTTCCAAAAATCAGTGAATATACACCAGATTCAGTAATTAAAACTTTATTGCTAAAATCATTTTTCTTTTTCCAGAGGCTAGGTATCAAATCGCCCGAAGCCTTGTAGCTCAAAGACTTTCGGTCTTCCTTATCAACATGTTGATTTACAGCTCTAGCTGAATCAGCATATCCAAGGATATTTGCTACATCCGTTCCAACGAAACAAGGTTCGTCATTAATCAAAATGCCTCTTACCTCATTCCCTTCGAAATTGAAGAATTGTAAGTTGCTCATTTATTCCACCTCGCTACTTCATTCCAAGAACTTTGTAAATCTTCTTACGAATCTCAATTGATTTAGGATTCGTATTGCCTTTGATTGCTAAATTTACTCTTGTACGACTTTCACCAATTAAATTAGCTAATTCTACTTGAGTCATATTTTGATCAAGCAGCTTTAATTTAATTTGTCGTTCAACTTGTTTTTTAGCTTCTTCTAACTTTTCTTCAACTGGCATATATTTCACCTCGATTTTTTGGTATTCAGCTGTTTAGAAACTTGTTTAGAAAATGATTGCGAAATATATTAACATTTTTTCGCACTGGTACGAATATAAACGTATAACAAATAAGCAATAAAAATGTATTCCCGTACTTTATTAATGACTTATTTATTGGGGGCATCATTTACATGGCGCTACTGTACGGTACGATTATAGCCTCGTTGACGGCTTGCCACAAAAAGTCTGGAAAGGTTGTTCGTGATAGTAAAATCTTTCTAGCCTTTGGCGTAGTTCTACTAATCGCAAATTATAAAGGTGAGGTTGCGCGCAGCGGCATGGTACTGACGGCAATAATATTCTTGGGGTATTTACTTTCAACTGAATTGAAGATTGAGGAGAAAAAATGGCAATCAGCGTAATTATGAGTGTATATAATGAACGACCTGAGCAAGTCCAGCAAGCGGTTGACTCGATTTTGAAGCAACTGGGCCTAGAATAAAAAGTNNTAATGACTTATTTATTGTTTCGAAATTCATTTCAAAAGTTGTTTCATAACTTGTTGACAAATATTATTATACGCACTTCTGCGAATTATGCAACACATTAATACATATTTTTTCGAATTAATTTTGTCAGCACTTCAGGAGTGTTGATATGATAGCTTTTGAGCGAATAAAAAAATTAGCCAAAGAACAACATCTTTCGCTAGTAAAGTAAATGATAGAGCTAAATTAGGTACTAGAACTATTTACCATTGGAAAGAAAACTAAGAAAGTTGATATGATCTGTATGAATTGTGGTAAGCAAAGCACTTTGGTATAAATTATTATACTTTTTTGAGTAAAAAAAAAAGCCACCCTGAGGATTTCTCCCCAGAGTGGCTTCTTTGATAGATTTAGAGTTGATAGATTTAGAGGGGTTGATTTTTTCACTTCCTCTCATATAAAAATATTCATTTTAATTATATTATAAAA
>DIDF01000077.1 GCA_002418005.1 Lactobacillaceae bacterium UBA5807 | reverse complement strand
AACTAGCACCACGCGTATTATAATTTATTTAATAAACCTTGGTATTATCCAAACGCTACTCGTGGTGATTATTTCTGGCTATATGCTAAGAAATCAGTTTATTATCCAGAACTTTTAAATCAACTTCATCATTTTGAAAAAGGTGATATAAAAAGAGATCAAATCAACGCCAAAAAGTTGGTTAATCTTGCAGTCACTCTTTCAAAAACTTCAAATACTTTTACTGCAATTGCTGCTAAAGGGGCAAATGTATCGTTGTAATTGGAATTCATATAAAAACTAATTTTGGTTTCTTACCAGAAAGGCGAACCTGGGATAAAAATTTGCTTTTAAAGCGATTATCTTAGGAAATAAAAGAGGAAATGATTCTTCATGAAGTTTAAAATAATTGATCTGGGTGATCGCAGGCCGGCCATAAAGAATATTATCAAAAATGTCTCGCAAAATCGGCTTAATGATAAGGTAGAAGTTAATGATCCAACATTGAATTCCAAAGAGGAGTCCTTGGTGCTGGAAAAGTTTTTACGGTTACGAAAATCCCGATTGTATAAATTTAATACTAAAGTTGCTGGTGGCTTACAAAATTTGGCAACTGGAGTTTTGCGAACTGTCGTTAAGCCAGAAGGCAGAAAGAATTTACGCAAAGTATCTGGTCCTGGCATTGTTACCGCTAACCACTTTAGCCCTTTTGACAGTGTGTTTGTTAGAGTCGGGTTAGGCTTTCCTAAACTTTCAATAATTATTGAACCGACAAATTTAAAGATGCCTGGATTTCTCGGCTACATGATGACTTATTCTCATACGATTCCGACAAGTTCTGGAATTAATTATATGGCCCGAGACTTTAGCAAGATGATCAAAGATTCTTTAAATAGTGGGCGATCAATTTTAATCTATCCAGAACAAGAAATGTGGTATAACTACCGGAAACCAAGACCCCTGCAAAGGGGAGCTTATCATTATGCTGCCAAGTTCAAGGTTCCAATTATTTCGTGCTTTATAACTATGAAAAATCACCCGACCAGAAGTGATCCCCACGAAGTTCGGTATACTTGCCATGTCTTAAAGCCAATTTTTCCAGATTCTAACTTGCCCTTAAGGGAAGCTGCCGAAAAGATGGAGCGAATAGATTTTAAGCAAAAAGTAGCTTGTTATGAGCAAAGCTACCATAAAAAATATACCCCCAAGTATGAGGATGGTGACGTCGCCGGCAATTACTTTATTTGAATGTGGGTTGAAATGCAAAAGAAATTAAAAGAGCGATTGGATGTCTTTTCTGATGCGATTATTGCAATTATTATTACTGTTATGGTTTTAGAGCTACCAATTAAATTTATAAAAGGTCAAGTAGACATTTTTTCGCTGATGATTTCTATTGGAATATATGCTGTAAGTTTTTGTTTTGTTGCCAATCTCTGGTACCAACATTCAGTGATCTTTAATGAGGTTGATGAGGTTCAAACCAAAATTGTTATTTTTGATTTGGTCTTTATTTTCTTTTTATCTTTAATTCCGACTTTTACTCGATTGATGACAAACGATACTAATTCGGTAACTGTTGTCATGTATGGAATCTTAAGTTTAATTATTTCCGTTATTTTTCGTTTGATTACTAGGTCAATCGTTCATACAAAGTACACTAATAAGGCAGATATGGAAAAGCTTTATCAAATTATTTATGGCAATGGCTATTATCAGTCTTGGGGAGCATATTTACTGCTTATTGTTATTGGCTGGTTCTTTCCAATCTTTTCGCTAATTTTGTTCATTATCTTGCCGATTACTTCCTTTGTTCTTCATGCCAGAGATGATGATACTTTTAATGAAATTAATAACTCTACTTCTGGAGTCCAGAGTACTTTCTTGAGAATGGATCATAATCAAAGGAAGATTTTCCAATCGTTAATTAGGCGATACATTATTCAGCAAAGAAAATTTGGATCTAATCCTGACAAACAAAAAGCAGCTTGGCAAGAATTTGCTAGTGAAGCTAAAAAGCAGTTCAATATTTCTGACGAATCTCTTAGTAAGTGGTATGAAAATATTAACCGAAGAAAGACTCGACCGCAAAGAAGCAGTGGTAATTCTTCTGGAATAACCAAAGAAATAAAATAATTTCAAATAAAAGTTAGTTTGTTTGACATAGGCTAACTTTTATTTTATTATGTTAATGTTAGTTAGCCAATGTTAATACTAACTAATTATAAAAGTGCTTCTTGTTTCCTAGGAGGAAAAATTATGACAAAAGATTCAAAAAAATTGTTAGCATCCTTTGCTAAATTATTGCAAAATAGATATTTTATAAATTCAATTATGATTGGAGCCCGTTTTGGTGACCATGGTCCTCAACATCGTCGTGGCGGCATGAGGTTATTACAGTTGCTGGCTGAAGAAGACAAGCTAACAAATACCGACATTGTGGAGAAACTTGATATTCGACCCAGTTCAGTAAGTGCAATGATTTCCAAGCTAGAGGAATCAGGATTTGTGACCAAAGAAGACTCACAAGAAGATAAGCGGGTAACTTATATTCTGTTAACTGAAAAAGGCAAATCACTAGTAAATAGCGCTCAAAATGTTGGTAGTGAACTTGCGGATTCAATGTTTAAAGATCTCAGTGAAGATGAGCAAGAAAAATTACTGGAAATCATTGATAAGCTTAGCAAAAATCTTGAATCAAGGGCTGATGATGGCAGTCTTGATGATGAATTCAAAAAGTTGTTTTCTGGATTTGAGGGCTTTCACGGCCATGCCCACGGACCATTTGGCGGCCATCAACCTCATGGGCCAGTGGGACCAGGCCGTTTTGGTTGGGGCGGCCCTCGCGGAAGATTTTAATTAATATATTTTGAGAGGTCGAGATATTTTTCTCGACCTTTTTTTATTAACTGAAAAGTTTAATTTGCTTAAGAATATGAGGTTGTTTGATAATTTCGCTTCATTAAATTATTTGTTAATAAAATCCAATTGTTTTTAAATCTTGATTGTTTATTATGATTGATAAGCTTTTAATTTAACTTGGCCAAAAGACCGAGCTCTTTTTCAAGGAGAGAATGAGAATGGTAAATAATTTATCTGAGCTTTTAAGTGAGTACCCGCTTTTGGACAAGATTAGGCATTATCAACCAATTTATTGGCAAAATCCAGATTTTGGTAAAAATGCCCAGCTTCCTTTATCCAGAGCCGATGTTTTTGATGCAGCAGCAAGATTTGAACGTTTTGCGCCTTATTTTGAAGTTGCGTTTCCAGAAACTGTGCAAAGTAAAGGAATTCTTGAGTCACCTTTAATTGATATTTCTGATATGCAAACCAAACTGACTGATTTGAGTGGTAAACCAATTCCTGGCAATCTTTATCTAAAAGCTGACAGCATGCTGCCAATTTCTGGGTCGATCAAGTCACGAGGTGGAATTTATGAAGTATTGAAATTTGCCGAAAAAATTGCTTTGCAAAAAACTAATTTAACTTACATGGATGATTACTCAGTTTTAGCAAGCCCGCGGTTTCACAAGTTGTTTTCTAATTATGGCATTATGGTTGGGTCTACTGGCAATTTAGGCTTGAGTATTGGCATCGCTGCTGCCAGTTTCGGATTCAAGACAACTGTTCATATGTCAGTCGATGCCCGTCAGTGGAAAAAGGACCTCTTGAGAAAGCATGGGGTAACCGTTGTTGAGTATGATAACGACGTTTCCTACGCTATTGCTGAGGGTCGAAAAGAAGCGGCTAAAGACCCGAAAATTCATTTTATTGATGATGAAAGTTCCAGAGATTTATTTTTAGGTTATTCAGTGGCCGGTATTCGAGTTCAAAAGCAGCTTAAGGATTTGGGAATCAAACCGAGTAAAGAAAATCCAGTTTTTGTGTACTTGCCTGCAGGTGTCGGTGGTAGTCCAAGTGGCGTTAGTTTTGGCCTGGAAACAATCATGCCTGAAGGGATTTATCCAGTCTTTGCCGAACCGGATCACGTTACTTCTGTCACCGTTGGGATGATGACCAAACTGTATGATAAGATCGCAGTGGCCGACTTAGGGTTGGATGGTAAGACAGCTGCTGATGGTTTAGCAGTTCCTCGTTCTTCAAAAATTGCCGGTAGAATTATGGATACTCTATTGTGGGGCTCTGAAAGCTTTGAAGATGATGATATTTATCGTTATTTAACCTTGCTTGAAGACACTGAAGGAATTAAGGTAGAACCTTCTGCGGCTGCCGGATTTACTGCAATTTATCCAACCATAAAGCGTTTTTCTGATCCAAAGGCATTAAGCCGAGCTACTCATATTGTTTGGGCTACCGGGGGGAATTTGGTTCCAGAAGAAGAAATGAATCGTTATTACCAACATGGAAAAGAATTATTAGCAGTTAAAAAATAATTTTTTAAAACAAGAGAGTGGAATTTTTGCTAATTTTTTCCTTAGGAAGTTAGCTAAAATCTGACTCTTTTATTTTTGAAATTTTTAAAAATGCAAATCTTGGAGTCATAAAATCCTCTATGTTAGTCTTATCTAAAAAGCAGAAAAGAAGGGTTTGAAATGACTAAAGGTTTGAAATGTTTAACACTAATCTTTTCTATTGTGATAAGTTTTGAATCCGTTATTTTTAATAACAAAGTAAAAGCATCCGGCAATGTGCCAATCCAAGAAATGATAGTTATGGCCCAAAAAAAGATTTACATGTATTCTTCCAAGAATTTTGCCAAAGATAACCGAACCGTACTTTATCCTAAGAGAAATCGAGCGGAGAATCCGGAATTTAAAGTCATTGGCTATTATCGAGATAACAATCATAACTTGCGTTATAAAGTAAAGGATATTAATAAAAACGTTAATACGTACAATTATGTTGGCTTTATTACAGCCGATGCAAATTATGTTGTGCCAGCATATTATTCCGGTTTAAACCGGTTGCGAACCTTGAAAGTGATTTTCTCAAAGATTTATTCATATAAGCATAAGGATTTGACTTCAAAAATTAAAAAATATAAAAAAGGGGATACTTTGAAGGTTCAAGCAGTGGTTACTCACGGATTGGCCACTAGTTTTGAGTTAACAAACGGGTACTATATTACTGGAAATAAGACTAG
>DIDF01000065.1 GCA_002418005.1 Lactobacillaceae bacterium UBA5807 | reverse complement strand
GCGCGATCATACTTAGGGTTTCAAGCACGCCGAGAACAGTGTCGTGTTATCGATAGCTGGTTCAAACTCATCTCTCACCATGCTGATTAATCCATGTGGTTGGATGAATGTTTTTTTGTGCTTGCACTCCAAGAAAGCGACTTTATTCACCTGTTATAACTACAGTAAAATTCTAAATCCTAATTACTACTAAACAATCGGTCACTATCCTTAGTTGTCTTAAGCCCGAAATAGGTAAGCTCAGCTAAAGCTCCAAATATTCCGATCTCAGGGATAAAATAAATCATAACTATGATTATCAGCGTAATGAAGATTGACTTAAAACTATTTAGAAACTTATAAATTGGCATTTCATAAATTTTATTTGCGGTTTTGGGATGATTTATATGCAGCTCCATCATAATTTCACGGCTCAACCACCAGTATGCAATACTCCAAATACTAAATACAGCTAAGTAAAAGTATTCTGGGCCCCTAGAGTTCATAAACGCACCAACCCAAGAAGTGCCAAATGGAATAATCGACATTGAAAGAATCCAAAAGTTGTTCACCCAGTAAATCTTTTTTGAGATTCGGTTTGCCAACGAAAACATATAGTGGTGGTTGTACCATGCCACAGAAATGAAAAGGAAGCTCACCATGTATGCAAACAAATAAGGAAGTTCATGTACTAATGCCGAGAATTTCGCACTGGCCGGAGTTTTAAACTCCAAAACCATGATGGTCATTATTATTGCAACCACAGCATCAGTAAAAGCTTCCACTCTTGATTTATTCATTGAAGGACCTCCAAAAAGTTTCGTTAAGCCCATCTTACTCTTTTTGGAGATTTACCTTTCATTATTGTCAGCAATGGTATGTGATTTTGCATTTGGATCATTTGTTTTTGCTGCAATCGCAAATTTTTTGGCAAAATTACTAAACTTTACTTTTCCTTGATAAGTATTATCGTCCTTTAAGTCTTTATAAAGCTCTTCAGGATGTTTTTCAAATTGAGTAGTTGTCAAAAAAGATTTGGCAAAATCTTCAGGTACGCCATTTTTAATGATTGATTGGTAATACTGATCATCGCTAATTTGAATATATTTAAGATCAGGGATATTTAAAGATTTACTGAACTGTTTAACCATTTCTTTTCCATTAATGGTGTCACTAACGACAAAGTGATATGATTTGCCTTTTGGCAGGTTAGAGATCAGCCGATAAACTTCTATAGCAATATCTTCTGGAGCGGCCCATTTCCGGATGGTTTCGGGTGCTAAGGGCGAGTAAATTGCATGATTCTTTTTAATGGCTGGGATATTGGCATATAGGTTGTTGTAAAATCCCATTGGTCTGACAAATGCCACGTCAACATTATTCAACGATTCCAAAGCTTCTTCAATATAGTGATAAGCATAAAGTGAACCCGCCCGATTGTCCCTGGAACCAATGCTACTCAAATCCACAACTTTTTTAATGTTGTTTTCTTGAATAACTTTTTTAAATTTTTGACTTTGTATCTTTGCATTTTCAAAGATGTTTCCATTGGCCCCTGAGATCATTAAATAAACCAAATCTTTATCATTAAAAACTTGGTTGAGAAAATTAATATCTCCCATACTTCCAACTGCCGGAACTGCACCAATGTCAGAAATTTGAGAGGCTCTTTTTTTATTCGTGGTAACAACCGTGACTTGATGTCCGTCTGCAACTAATTTTGGGATAACAATACGGTTGATGTTTCCAAGCGATCCAAGCATAGCAATTTTCATATTTTTGCCTCCATAAAGCATTTAAGATATGTCTATCTTTTAACTTCAATCACTATAACAGATAGACTTATCTTTTTCAACTTGTGCTTCAGATTTTTTTGGTTAAAATTCAAGTATGAGAAAAAAAGATATGAAAAAACAAGAACAAATTGAAGATGCCGTAGTTGATATTATTTTGAGCGAAGGGGCATTTGCGGTTTCAACGGTTAAGGTTGCCAAAAAAGTGGGCATTTCTCAGTCAAATGTGTACCTTTATTTTAAGAACCGTGACGATATGCTAATGAGTGTTTATCAACGTCAGATTAAAAGGATTCAATCAAGAGTCGATTTTAAGCAACTTGGTGACGTGTCAATCCCAATCGAAACTAGAGTAAAAATGTATGTGAGATCCGTTTATGATTTTTCAAAGGAAAATCCTCAAGGATTAACCGTCATCCAACAAATTAAGTTCTTAATGGGGCAAGTTGATTTTGGGCCGGCAATTGATTTTGTCAAGTTAAATGAAGTAGTCCCCAAATTAATTAAGGAAGCGGCGCGGCAGAGACTTATTAAACCAATGCCTGCAAGCGTTTTGATGGCAATGGTTTTTGCGGTGATATCTACGAATATAAATAATGTAAAAAAAGGCGAGTATTCAAAAGACCAATATTCATTTGAAGATTTATTTGCCCTGGTATGGGAAGGAATTAAATTATAAAAGATATTTCTATTCTTTAAATTTAGCAAAACTTTTTAAAATATTGTCTACATTTTTAGATTTAGGCAATATTCTTTTTTTGAGAGCTAAAATAATTTCAGAGGGTGAAATTTTGAATTTTAGGAAAGTTAGATTATCGTGTGAATTAATTACTATGATGTTTTTCCTTTTTGGGGGTGGCCAAGTTTTAAAACCGGCTTCTGTGTTTGCCAATCAGAGTGTGGCAAGTAAACAGATAGGCAGTTTAAATCCCAGTCATGAATTCATTTCTGGGCCAAGTTTTTCAACTAAAACCAGCAGCACTTTGAGTAAAAAGCAGTTGAATGAGATTCAAACTGATTTTCTTGAATTATTAAATGAACATCAAAAGCAGGAGGGCTTCGCAGATTCTCAAACCCAACAAAATATTAATTCAGCTGCGAAACAAATTCTTAAGCCGTTAGTAAAATATTATACTCAGCCGACAAGCAAAAATTTGAAAACAGTTCAGAATACATATTTAAAATATGCAAATAATACTTTTAATACCAACAATATTCAAAATAGCAGTCAGTCAATTGGTATATCGACCAATATTTCAGGATCAGCTTCAAACATTGCTAAAAATTTATTTACCGTTTTTTTAAATGAATTAAAAGAAGCCGAAAGTAATTTACTCATTAGTCCTAATGGCAGCACTGTTGGAACAGCTTTTAAGGTAGTAAACGGCAAAATCACTGGCCAGATAGTTATTTTATCTCCCAGCAAATGGTCGGTAATTGATCAAAAGGTTACGGCCTTGCTGCAGCAAAATCACATTTATGGTCAGGCAGTTTTGGTTAGCAACAATAATTCAAATTCTTTGGCAATTGGCAAAGCTACGGCTAGCGTTGATAACTCAGACGCAAAAGTTGTTTATCCACTGATGTCTCTGCAAAAAGTAATAACTGGGGCAATTTTTACTCAATTGGTGAATGACACCAAGGGCAAGTTGAATCAGTATCAAAAACTAAGCGTCTATTACCCCCAAATTAAGAATGCCGACAAAATTACAATTCGTGATCTTTTGGATCATGATTCCGGCATAAGTATGAGCGAATCAACTCCTTCTCAGGTATTAAATGAAGATGGGGCTCTTCAATATACTTTAGATAATATCGATGTAAAGTATGATCCAGAGACCAGATTTGATTATACCAATGCAAACTATACTTTACTGGCGGGAATTTTAAAAAAAGTTTCTGGGAAAAGTTATGAAGATTTAGTAAATCAGCGGATCTTTAAAAAATTGGGCCTATCTCATACGTTCTTTTGGGATCAAAAACCAGTTGATTATACTGTGGCCCAAAGTTATGAATCTGATGGGACAAATGATGAGTTAGATCCTCGTGTGCCAACTCAAAATCTACTTTCCTCGGTTCTGGGAGCTGGAAATATTTATAGCACTCCAGAAGATTATTTAAAGATTCAGCAAGGCTTAGAAAATGGCCAAATTCTTTCTAAAAGTGATTACAATTACCTGGCATTCAACGGGCATAAGTCGATAAATAGTAATGGGTATCATGGCGGAATGTATCACCAAGCCGGTGGAATAAAGTGGATTCGTGGAGCACTTAGCCGGACTAATTATGAGGATGTTATCTTAATGGATGAAGATAACAGTAATGGGGTTATTTTATTTACTAATCAGCATATTGTGCCAGAGCCTTCCCACAATTTGTGGACGATTTCTGAGCAAATTCAAAAGATTATCAAAACGGTTGCCAATGAATAAATTAGAAGGGCTTTTCAGCTCTTTTTTTGTGTAAAATTTTAAGAATTCTGGTAATATACTTGAGAGAGATATTTTGATTAAGGATGAAATAACTTTTACTGACTTTTGTCAGGAGGAATTTCATGAAAAAGTTTAAATTAGTCCTTTTCCTTTTATTAACAAGTTTTTTGAGCCTGGGAATTGTTAGTCCTCAGATGAAGGCTAACGCAGCGACTCCAAAAGTCGTTCAAGTTGTAAAAACTGTGAAGGCAACACCTAAAAAATATGTTGCTTTAGGTGGATATCTTTACAGTTCGTCTAAGTTAACTAAACAGGTTTTTAATTTAAAGAATTATTCTAAAACAGTATTTACCGTCAAAAAAACTGTCACTGTTAAATTGGACAATGGTAAAACCCAGAAAATTGTATATGTCGACAGTGCAAATAAAAAAATGAAAGGTTTTGCTTATCCGCAATATTTAAAAGAATATCAGGAAAATCAACCAATTTCAGAGACTAAGCTAAATGACTTAATTAATAGTTTTCCGGACTTGGATCCTTCGGGCCAATTGCTTTGCCTAACTTCTCAAGATTACGTGAATTACAAAAGCCTATTTGATGAGAAATTTAATTTACTATCTGGTGGATTGAGTGGGTTTAAGAATCATCAAGAGATTCTTTTTGTAAAAGATCCTGATTTATTGCCATTTGTTCAAGCAGGTGTCAATATTTGGAATAAAGCGTTAGGCAGTCAGGTATTTATTGTCACTACAACTCCAAATGAGAATGCAGTGTCGATTAGCTTTCAACCAACTAACGATGGCTGGGATGGCATCACATATAACAGTGAGATTCATTCAAATTCAGTTGATTTTTTTGATTCAAATTATCGGCCAAATAATTGGCAGATTTATTGGACTGGCGCAGTAGTTCATGAATTAGGTCATCGACTGGGACTGAATCATACTCCATATCGAAAAGACATTTTGGCAGCTCCTGAAAGTGCTGATGGGAAATTTACTAAAAGGGCTGTTAAGTATGCTTGGAAAAATTATGCTGACCCTGAGAATATTCGGGCAGTTGAAATTGCTCAACTCTCAAAGCGTGATATTGATCGAGCAAAGTTAACGAAATTACTCGGATATTGGTAAAAAGGTCTAAGAAGTTGCTAAGTGCAACTTCTTTTTTTATTATCGAAAATATCCTCAAAAGATTTTCATTCCGTGATATTATAAAGGAATTGGATCAAAAATTGTGGAGGAAATAAATGACTGAAGATAAGAATTTCCATGTTAACGGCAAAAAGTTTAGGCTGTCTAAGCGTCATCATATGGTAATTCCCTGGAATCAGTTGAGCGCAGATACTAATGTTCCCACTCGTGAAGCTTCAATTAATAAAAAAGCTTCTATCGTTGGGCGAGTAGGGATTATTTTACTTTCCTGTGGGACTGGGGCTTGGCGGGTCCGCGAAGCAATGAACACTATTTCTCGTTCATTAGGTCTGACCTGCTCGGCAGATATTGGGTTGTTATCGATTTCTTTTACTTGTTTTGATCAACGAGATAGCTATTCACAAGTTCTTTCTTTAGCAAGAAGTGGCGTTAACACTGATAAACTCGATACAATGGAGCGGTTTGTCCGCCAATTTAATAATAATTATTCAATTTTAACTATCAAAACAATTCATGAACTGCTTGATCGAATTGAAAGAAAATCTGGCAATTATAATCCGTTTATTTCTGGGCTCGCCGCTGGTCTCGCCTGTGCTGCCTTTATTTTTTTGCTTGGTGGCGGGTTAGTTGAAATGTTTTGTTCTTTTTTTGGTGCAGGAGTAGGGAATTGGACCAGAAAAGTTCTTGCTGGCAAACGAATAACCGGGATCGCTTGTATTGCCGTTGGGGTTGCGGTGGCCTGTGTAACCTATCTGGCGTTGTTTAAAGTGCTTGGCATAACAATGCATGTTGATCCCCGTCATGAGGTTGGTTATATTGGGGCGATGCTTTTTGTGATTCCGGGCTTTCCATTTATTACTAGTATGCTAGACGTTTCAAAACAGGACATGCGTTCTGGGCTTGAAAGGCTTTCGTATGCGATTATGATAATTATTGTTGCAACGTTAGTTGGTTGGCTAGTAGCTTTAACTGTCCATTTCAAGCCGGGTAGTTTTCTACCTTTAGGATTTGGAGTTATTCCACTTATGTTACTTAGGATTCCGGCAAGCTTTTGTGGGGTTTTTGGCTTCTCAATTATGTTCAACAGTCCTTATAAAATGGCAATGGTAAGTGGTTTAATTGGGGCATTTGCCAATACTTTAAGACTTGAATTGATTGATTTAACGGCAATTCCAGCTGGAGCAGCTGCTTTTTGCGGTGCTTTACTTGCCGGGTTGCTAGCTTCGTTAATTAATCGGCGAGCTGGTTATCCGCGAATTTCTTTGACAGTTCCTTCTATAGTAATTATGATTCCAGGCCTTTTTATTTATCGAGCCGTTTACTATATTGGAATTAATTCAATCGGTAATGGAGCGCTGTGGATGACTAGGGCAATTTTAATCATTATGTTTTTGCCGATGGGCTTATTTGTGGCTCGATTATTACTTGATAAAAAATGGCGGTTTAGCGATTGAGGTAGATTTGAGGAGTCACCATGAAAAAAATAATGACAATTGCTGCATTTGTCAGTCTCGTTTTTGGGCTCGGTGCTTGCGGCCTTCCAAGTAAAAGTCGCTCAATTAAAGGCGACCAACAAATTGTTGCTAAATATCCAGTTAAGCGAATCACTCGAACAACTTTTGACCGGATTCAAGTGGGTAGTGCTGTAAATGGTGATGGTGGGACAAGCTTTGATTCTTTGATGACACTTGCCGGAAAGCCAGCTAGTATTTCCACGGCAGATGTGCCTGGAGGAGTTGTAAAAGCTACGCAGTTTACATGGACAAATTTAGATAAAAACTTCAATGCTTCAAAAATCCAGGTTCAAGTGATTGGCTCAAAAGTGGTAGGTAAAAAATATTTGCCTAAATTAAGCAAAGATTCCAAGATTACTTATCCTATTAAAATAATGAGTATGCAAATTGGCACACCATATTCTAAAGTGATTCAAGACGTTGGAATACCTGATGGTGATTCTGTGACTGGGGCACGTTTATCCCAAATAAAGAAATTGATTTATTTAACTGGTAAGGACGGTAGTGCCATCCTAATTTCGTTTAACAGTAATGTATTAACAACTAAAACTCCAATGAATGTAAAAAATGAGAGCCATTATTTCTAAATGGCTCTCATCTTTTTATTGTCTAGCTGGTTCTTTTTTTATTTGAGTGTTTAGCATTACGTGGCCGACAATCATAACGATTGATCCAATTCCGCCAACAAAGGAAAGAAACCCGCCAATTAAAATTATTATTGTTGGGGCCGTATTTTCAACATCACTGTGATTAATTATCTGAATTGTCGAAACTAAAATCAAAATCAAATAAACAAACGCCGCAATAGTCACAATCCCAACAACAATTGCCAAAATGACACCAATTGTTTCGTGATGACCAACCATGAATCCCACAGCTGTTAATGCAAAAATAATTGACGCACCTAACAGGTACCAATAATTTTTGAGTTGATGATTCAACTTTATTAACATTTCCATGTTAATTCCCCCTTTGAATACATACTCTTTACACCTATATTGTAAACTTTATTAAGGATTATTTGTCGAAAGGTGACTCAAAAAGGCCAATGAAATGTGCTGATTTAAAAATGTTTATGAAGGTAATAAAAAAGAGTGGAGACTGAATCAAATTATTCATAACTTGATTCAAGCTAAACGGCAAAAGCTCCACTCTGGTTATTTATTTCTATTTCAAAATGTTATTAAGCTGTTGATACTGGCTGATCATCCAACTGTTATAGTTCTCGTGTTCCGGCAGTGTTTCAGTAACTCCTAATACTGGAATTTTATTCTGTTTTGCCAAGTTAACAAAATTATTAACGGTTTTAGAATCAACCTGCTTGTTAAAGACAAAGAAGGCTATTTTATGGTTCTTGATTCCACTGGTCATAGTTTTAATTGAGCTTGGGGATGGATCGACACCATTTTCCGTATCTTTTTCAAATTTTGGATTGGCGACCTTAAAACCAATTGCTTCAAGTGCGTAATCAAAGACTGGTTCACTTACATAAACTTCCTTATTTTTTGAAGTTTTAGCAGCTTTCTTCAATTTGTTAAGTTCCTTATTTACTGGCGCCAAAGATTTAATGTATTTCTTGGCATTATTTTCAAAATAAGCCTTATTTTTGGGTTGTAATTTTGAATATTTGGTGGCTAAGTCATTTGCCAATTTGGGCATAGTTTCTGGCTTGTACCAAAGATGAGGATTAGCTCCATTCTTTAAGCCGTAAAGGTCTTCGCCAACTCGAATGTAATTTTTGCTGGAATTATTTCCAGCTAATTTATCCATCCAGCCGTCGTATCCCACACCATTAGCCACAATTACATTTGCATTAGCTACTTGTTTTCCGGTTAATGTGGTTGGTTCAAAAGAATGAGGATCAATATTTGGACTGTTGATAATTGAAGTAACTTTCCCTTTGTTGCCTAAAACTGCTTTTGCGGTTTCACCATAAAAATCTGTCGTGGCAACCACGTTGAGCTGTTTGCTAGCGGATTTACTGCTGGAACATCCAGTTAAAATTAAGCTGAAAACAAAAAGCGCTGTAAGTAAACCCACAAGCTTGAGACTATATTTTTGACGCAATTTAAGTTCCTTCTCTCCGGATATGTAAGGTAGAGTCCATCTAGGCCCTACTTTTTTTATTTTCATGGTTTCTTTTAAAGTCATGAATTATTTTTTTTGCTCGATTGCGAGTCTTAATATTAGAACTCTTGATTTTTCGGTAAGCACTTGCCAAATCTTGTTTTTCCATTACAAAATCTCCTTGTTACCAGCTTGCTTTATGGACACCTGGAATCTGACCCTTATGAGCATATTTTCTAAAATTCAGTCGTGACAGACCAAATTTTCGCATAAAACCTCGTGGCCGACCATCCAGCCGGTCTCGATTTCTTAATCGATTTGGGTTCGAGTCTCTGGGTAGTTTAGCTAAAGCAGTATAATTGCCACTTTTCTTGAGCTCACGTCTTAAATCAGCATACTTCGCAATTAACTTTTCCTGTCGTTTATTCTTTTCAATTTTTGATTTTTTTGCCATATGTGGCCCCCTAAAATTTAAATAGTAATTAT
>DIDF01000075.1 GCA_002418005.1 Lactobacillaceae bacterium UBA5807 | reverse complement strand
ATAACATCATGACCGACTTGATTCACTGGGGTCTTGATTCGGAACTTGCCTTTCAAGTTATGGAGTCCGTTCGACATGGTAGGGGCATTCCAGATGATTGGCAAAAGAAAATGAGAGAGGCCAAAATCCCAGAATGGTATATCGATTCATGTTTGAAGATTAAGTATATGTTTCCGCGGGCTCATGCGGCGGCTTATATCTTAATGGCCTTGCGAATCGCGTATTTCAAGGTTTACTTCCCATTAGTTTATTATTCAGCATATTTTTCTGTCCGTGCCGATGATTTTGATATTGTTTCAATGTGTCGAGGTAAGGATTCTGTAAAAGACTCTATGAAAGAGATCAATGATAAGGGAAATGATGCTTCAGCCAAAGAAAAGAATTTGCTGACCGTTTTGGAATTAGCAAATGAAATGCTCGAAAGAGGATTTAACTTCGAAATGGTTGATCTTAAACGATCGGATGCCAGTCAGTGGATAATTGATGGCAAAAGTTTGATTGCTCCATTCGATTCGGTCCCCGGACTGGGTCTTAACGTTGCTAAACAAATTGTTGCTGCAAGAGAAGACCGACCGTTTCTATCTAAGGAAGACCTTTCAAAGCGAGGAAAAGTTTCTAAAACTTTAATTGATTTTATGAACGAGAACGGAGTTTTAAAAGGGCTGCCTGATGAGAACCAGCTTAGCTTGTTTGACATGATGTAACCGGTTTGTTTTTTTTGTCAAAATATGATATCATACTGTTACTAAATGACTGTTGAAAGGAGTGAGCAGAAATGCTCGCTCTTTTTAATGGAAAAAATAAGGAGGTGTGTTTGTTGAGCAAAGTTACTGAAACTGTTACAGAAGTAGTTTCACCTATTCTTAAAGAGCATTCCTTCTCTTTGTTTGATGTGGAATATGTAAAAGAAAATAAAAATTGGTATCTCCGGGTATATATTGATAAGCCCGGTGGCGTTACTATTGATGATTGTGTTTTAGTCAGTGATGCATTATCTGAGCAATTGGACAAAATGGATCCCGATCCAATTCCAGAACAATACTATTTGGAAGTTTCCTCGCCAGGCGCAGAACGGCCACTTAGAAATGATAAGGAGCTTTCAGCTGCTTTGGGGGAATATATTCACGTTTCCCTCTATCAAAACCTTGATGGACAAAAGGTTTTTGAAGGTGACTTGGATTCAGTTAATGATGACCAGTTAACTTTAAAAGTTAACCAAAAAGGTCGTTTTAAAGAGGTTACCATTCCAAAGAAACTAGTTGCAAAAGCCAGACTAGCTATTAAGTTTTAAAAAGGAGAACATAAAATGAGTAAAGAGCTTTTAGGTGCCCTGGATACACTCGAAAAAGAAAAGGGTATCAAAAAAGATGTTGTGATTGACGCTTTGCAAGCTGCGTTGGTTTCTGCTTATAAAAGAAATTATGGTCAAGCGCAAAATGTTGATGTTGAATTTGATCCTAAAAAAGGTGATATGCACGTATACTCGGTCAAAACAGTGGTTGATGACGTGAATGATCCTCAACTTCAAGTTTCTCTCAATGATGCTCTTGAGATTAACAAGGGTTATGAAGATGGAGATTCAATTAAATTTGAAGTGACACCAAAAAACTTTGGTAGAATTGCAGCCCAAACTGCTAAGCAAGTTATTATGCAAAGAGTTCGTGAAGCTGAAAGAGCAAATGTTTTTGATGAATATTCCAAATATGAAGATGAATTAGTCACTGGGACAGTTGAAAGACAAGATACAAGATTTGTTTATGTTAACTTGGACAAAGTTGAAGCAGTTATGGGTCCAAAAGATCAAATGCCAAATGAAGTCTATCGTCCTCAGGAAAAAATTAAGGTTTATGTTTCTAAAGTTGAAAATGCACCAAAGGGACCCCAAGTTTTTGTTAGTCGAACAGCTCCAGGTATGCTTAAAAGGTTATTTGAACAAGAAGTTCCCGAAGTTTATGATGGAACCGTAGAAATTGTTTCAATTGCTAGAGAAGCTGGCGATCGAGCCAAGGTTGCTGTTCGTTCCAATAATCCAGACATTGATCCAGTTGGGACCGCCGTTGGTCCTAAAGGCCAAAGAGTTCAAACTATTGTCAATGAACTTAATGGTGAAAATATGGATATTGTTGAATGGGATGAAAATGATGCCCAGTACATTGCAAATGCATTGAATCCGGCGGAAGTTGTTGATGTTATTTTTGATAGTGATAATGACCGGGCATGTACAGTAATTGTTCCGGACTATCAGCTATCTTTAGCGATTGGAAAACGAGGTCAAAATGCTCGTCTTGCCGCCAAACTTACTGGATTCAAAATTGACATTAAATCGGAAACTGAGGCTTCTCAAGAACTTGATAAATCAGATGATTCTGGTGATCAAACTGAAGCTGATTCCGCCGATGAAGATTCTGATCAGAGTAAAGCAGCTGAAAAAGCTAACCCAGATGAGTCGGGTCAAAGTAGCTCTGATGACGCTGATCAATCTAGCGAAAAATAACGCGTGGAGGTGTTTTAATGAAAAAAAGAAAAATTCCTATGCGTAAGGATATTGTAACTGGAGAAATGTTTCCAAAAAAAGAATTGATTCGAGTTGTTCGTGATTCTCAAGGGAATGTTTCAGTAGATGAAACTGGCAAAAAGTCTGGTCGAGGAGCCTATATTTCCATTAATACCGATGTTGCCAAAAAAGCAAAGGATCAGCATGTATTTGAAAAAGCCTTTTCCGTTAAACTTGAAGACTCTTTTTACGATGATTTGATTGCATATGTTGATCACAAACAAGCCCGAAAAGAGCTGTTTGAAAATGGCAAATAATTTAAATCAAGATAAAGTTTTAGGATTTTTGGGAATTGCCAGAAGAGCCAGCAAAATTATTTCTGGTCAAGACATTATTTTAGATGCAATAAAAAAAGGCAAAGTTAAATTTCTTTTTATTGCTTCAGATTCTGGTTCGGCCACCTTTAAGAAATTTCATGATAAGGCTAATTACTATCAAGTACCGGTGAACAACGGTTACACTAAAGAAAAATTAAGTGATGCAATTGGAATGAAACGAACATTAGTGGGAATTTCTGATTTAGGAATGGCTAATAAGTTTATCAACTTAACAAAAGAAAATAAGGGAGAGTGATGATATGGGGAAAAAACGTATTTATGAATTAGCTAAAGAGCTAAACGTCTCCAGTAAACAGATCATTGACCAAGCTAAAAAAGATGGTTTTGAAGTTAAAAATCATATGTCATCTGTCGATGATTCACAAGAAAAAAAGATTAGGCAAGCCTTTTCAAAAACAGCTTCACCAAAAACGACTTCGTCTAAGGCATCCTCAACTCACAAAGCAGCAGCCAATAAGAATTTTGCAAAGAAGAATGTTGCCACTCATCAGCGTTCACAGGCTCAACATCCCAAAGAAACTAGCATCCAAGGTAGAGTAGCCTCAGCTACTAATGAACATCGAAGCTTTCAGAGTTCGACAAGTCACAATAATCCACGCAATAGCAAGCCGCTTTCTAAACCGAATGCATTTCATAGTGATTCGCGACAAACAACCAATCAGCATGTTAACCAAAACAACCATCATAGTAATTCTTCTTCGAGTTCTTATAATAGCAATCGACATTCGAATTTTAGCAACCATGAGAATCATGGGCAAAGCCAAAGTAATCGAACAAATTCATCCCGGCCAAATTCTCAATCTAACAGGTCTGCGAATACTTCTTCAAACCGTTCTGAGAATCATCGGTCTAATGAATCAAATCATTCCAATCAAAATCATCAATCTCAAAGAACTAATGTAACTGCTTCTCATAACACCGGAACCGGCAAGTTTGGTGGCAGTTTAAATCGTTCATCTAATTTTGGTGGAAATCGATTTAGTAAAAAAGCTAATAAAAAACGAAACAAGAAACAGAGAAAGCAGCGTAATCAACGGCTTAAAACTGTTGAACATCATGGCGCTCCAGAAAGAAAGAATAAGCCATTACCAAAGGTTCTTGAATATACTGATGGGATGAACGCCCAGGAATTAGGAAAAATTTTGCATCGTGAGCCAGCAGAAATTGTTAAAAAACTATTTATGTTAGGCGTTATGGTAAATCAAAACCAATCTTTGGATAGTGACACAATTGAATTATTAGCCACCGATTATGGAATTGATGCTAAACAAAAAGTTAAAGAAGATATTTCTAATATTGACAAGATTTTTCAAAAGGAAATGTCTAGCAAGGAACATTTAACTACTCGGCCCCCAGTTGTTACTATTATGGGACATGTTGATCATGGTAAAACTACTTTGCTTGATTACCTTCGCCATTCTCATATTACTGCTGGTGAAGCTGGCGGAATTACACAAGCAATTGGTGCCTATCAAGTTCGTCATGGAGACAATTTAATCACCTTTTTGGATACTCCAGGACATGCTGCCTTTACTGAAATGCGAGCTCGTGGTGCTGAAATTACTGACATCACCGTCTTAGTTGTTGCTGCCGACGATGGGGTTATGCCTCAGACTATTGAAGCTATCCATCATGCTAAGGCTGCCAAGACACCAATAATTGTAGCAATTAATAAGATTGATAAGCCAGATGCCAATCCTCGTCATGTTACCGATCAGTTGACCGAATATGGGTTAGTTCCTGAAGACTGGGGCGGCGATACAATCTTTGTCAACATTTCAGCCAAATTTGGTAAAAATATTGATGAATTGCTTGATATGATCATTCTTCAAGCCGAAGTAATGGAATTAAAGGCAAATCCTCATCAACCTGCTGTTGGTTCCGTGATTGAAGCACGTTTGGATCAAGGCAAAGGACCTGTTGCTACCCTTTTGATTCAAAATGGGACCCTTAAAGTTGGTGATCCAATCGTTGTTGGAAACACTTTTGGTCGAGTGAGAACTATGGATAATGAACGGGGTCGAGCCTTGAAGAAAGCTACTCCTTCTGTTCCAGTAGAAATAACTGGGTTAAATGATGTTCCCGAAGCCGGCGATCGCTTTGTTGTCTTTGACGATGAGAAGACTTCTCGTCAAGTTGGTGAACAGCGAGCTAAAGAAGCTCAAGTTCTTGAACGTAGAAAGACCAATCACGTTACTCTTGATAATCTTTTCGATTCCTTAAAGGAAGGCGAAATGAAGTCTGTTGACATCGTGATTAAGGCTGATGTTCAGGGATCTGTTGAAGCTTTGGATTCCAGTTTACGCAAAATCAATGTCAAAGGCGTAAAGGTAAATATCATTCATTCTGCTGTAGGTGCCATAAACGAAAGTGACGTTGCTTTAGCAGCTGCAAGCAATGCTGTTATCATTGGTTTTAATGTTCGACCTACTCCTCAAGCTAAGTCTGAAGCTAAAACCGAAAATGTTGATATTCGACTTTATCAAGTTATTTATAACGCAATTGATGAAGTTGAATCAGCAATGAAAGGGATGCTTGAACCTACTTACGAGGAACAAGTAACCGGCCAAATTGAAGTTCGTCAAATTTATAAGGCTTCTAAAGTTGGTACTATTGCTGGTGGAATGGTTGTCGATGGGTTCATTACCAAGGACAGTAAAGTCCGAGTAGTCCGTGATGGCGTCGTTAAGTATGACGGCCAACTTGGCAGTTTGAAGAGATTCAAAGACGATGTTGATGAAGTTAAACAAGGCTTTGAACTTGGCTTAACTGTTCAAGATTACAATGATATTAAAACTGGTGATGTTATCGAAGCCTACACCATGAAAGAAGTACCTGTTAAATAAACGGAGGTGTTTGTATGGCACGACGTTATCGAGTTGGCCGTTTGGAACAAGAGATTCAAAAAGAGGTCGACGATATTTTATTGAAACGGGTTCGTGATCCTCGTGTTCAAGGAATTACGATTACTGGTGTTGATGTAACTGGTGACTTACAACAAGCCACCATTTACTTTAGCATTCTTTCAGATAAAGCTTCAGATGTTGAAAAAACTGAAGAAGGCCTGAAGAAGGCTACGGGATTAATTAGAAAAGAACTCGGCGCCCGGTTAAGTATTTATAAAACCCCTGAAATTGAATTTAAGCAGGATGCTTCTGTTCGTGAGGGCGACAAAATTGACCGTTTAATTAATAAATTAAAACAACAGGACAAATAAGTTAAATAATTAACTAATAATTGGTTATTTGAGGTTTTAGTTAGGTCGCTTCCACAAAGGGAGCGGCCTTTTTTATGTTATAATTTAACTTGTTAAAATTTTAGGAGAAGTTAAATGAATGGAATTATTGCCTTATACAAACAGCGCGGAATGACTAGCTTTGATTGTATAAGTAAATTAAGAAAAATTCTTCATACAAAAAGAATCGGACACACAGGAACTTTGGATCCTAATGTTGATGGTGTGCTGCCAGTTTGCGTCGGTTCTGCTACTAAAATAAGTGAATTGTTAATGCAGTCTGGAAAAGTATATCGGGGAACGATTACGATTGGTGAAGCTTATGATACGCAAGATCTGGAAGGTAAGCGAACCGCTAAAGTAATCTTAAAAGATCCGGTAGATGATCGTGCAATCAATGCTTCATTGGCGAAATTTACTGGAAAGATAATGCAAATGCCTCCTATGTATTCGGCGGTAAAAGTAAATGGTAAAAGATTGTATGAATATGCGCGCCAAGGGATTACCATAAAAAGAAAAGCCCGGCCCATAGAAGTCAAGTATTTTAAACAGATTAAGCCTTCTACCTTCAATAAAGAAGAGGGCACCCAGGAAGTATATTTTGAAGTCGCGTGTTCCAAGGGGACTTACGTGAGGACATTGGCCTTCGACTTTGGGAAGTCCCTTGGTTATCCATCAGTTATGACCGATTTGACCAGAGTTCAAAGTGGTGGGTTCTCTATTTCTCAGACAAAAACTCTTGCCGAGATCCAGGAACTCTTTGAACAAGGAAAAACTCAACAATTTTTGGAGCCATTGAGTGAAGCCTTGAAGAAATATCCAATTGTTTCTTTAACAAAAGATCAGTGGCAGATAGTTTTAAATGGGGGATTTTTTGATCCAAGGGAATTAGCGACATCGGAAAAATTAATTCAGCTTCAATACCAAGGGCAAACCAGGGCGTTGTACCAACTAGATAATCGATATAATAAGTATCGACCGTTTAAAATGTTTTTAAACTAGTTTTGCAAAAGGTGGGATTTTCATGCAGATTATTAAGCTAACATATCCAATCCAAGATTCACTAGACTTCGAAGATAAAGTAGTTTTGGCGATGGGCTTTTTCGACGGTCTTCATAAAGGACAGCAAGAAGTTATTCGTCAAGCCAAGTTAAAGGCGAAGGAACTTAGGGTAAAATTGGCCGTTTTGACTTATGATCATCATCCAAAGTTGGTTTATAAAAAAATGACTACTCATGAAAGCAGGTATCTCACTCTTTATGATTATAAGATGAAGTTGTTTGAATCCTATGGAGTCGATGAAGTTTTTTATGTAAATTATTCTTGGAAATTTCAAAATCAAACTCCGGAAGAATTTGTTAAGAACTATTTAATGCGTTTTAACGCGGTTGCCGTTGTAGCTGGTTTTGACCACACGTACGGCCACAAGGACGTTGCCGTAATGGAAAATCTGCCAAAGTTTAGTAATAACTCTTTTCAGGTAATTACTGTCCCACCAGTAAAATTATCAGGAGAAAAAATTTCTTCAACTAGAATTCGTCAGGCTTTAGATGCTGGGAACGTGGATTTAGTCGATGAAATGATTGGTCGCCCCTTTAGAACTGAGGGAGTTATTGTTCATGGAGAAGAAAGGGGTCGGCTTCTCGGTTATCCTACCGCAAACGTTAAGCATGACGGTATGCAGTGGCTGCCGGCTATTGGGATATATATTGTTACCGTTAAAGTGGCCAATAAAAAATTTCTTGGGATGGCTTCAATTGGTAAAAATGTTACATTTACTGATTCTCACCCAATGACTACTGAAATTAATTTGCTTAATTTTGATGACAACATATATGGTGAAAATGTGGAAGTTGATTGGTACTCTCATCGAAGAAATGAAATCAAATTTAAAACTGCTGATCAATTAATTGACCAGTTGGCTAAAGACAAAAAGGACGCCTTAGATTACTTAAAGAGCCATCCAGAAATTTTAAATTAGCACTCAGGGATAATTTCTGCTAATTTTATCTGATATTTCCTTGACTTATATAAAGTCGTCTGATAAATTAAAGATGTGCCTTAGCACTCACAATAAAAGAGTGCTAAAAAGAGGTGACTTTAATGTTAACAGATAGGCAAAAGGCAATATTGCAATTGATAATCAGAGAATATACCAAGACTGGGATGCCAGTGGGGTCTAAAGCTTTGTCTGCTGAGATCCCTTCGCATGTAAGTTCTGCTACTATCAGAAATGATATGGCCACCTTGGAATCTAAGGGTCTTATTAGTAAAACTCATTTTTCATCGGGAAGGGTTCCCTCTATTGAGGGTTATCGGTACTACGTTGATAATCTGGTTGAACCAGATCCGCTTGATGATAATGCTGAAGATTTAATCAAAAGTTCTTTTAATGTAAAATTTAATCGAATTGACGAAATTGTTCAAGAGTCAGCCAAAGTCTTGTCAGATTTAACTGATTATATGGCGGTCACTTTTACTCCCGAAGATGGGGACAAAATGAAACTCAGTGGTTTCAGGTTGGTCCGTTTGGATAACCGCCAAGTAATGGCAATTATCGTTACTGATAATGGTCACGTTATTAATAAGATTTTTCGTCTAACTAACGTCTCTGCTGATCAATTGCAACTGATAGTCAATATTGTAAATTCTGAGCTGGTTGGAAAGCCACTGGATGTTGTTGCCAAAAAACTTCAATACGATATTCCTGCGATTATGACTAAATACGTTCAAACACCTCAAGGATTTTTGAATATCTTTGGAGAGATGTTAAACGATGCTGGCAGAGATCGAGTTCACGTTGGTGGGCGGCTAAATCTTTTACGATTTGCCGAACGCCAAGATGTTGATTATTTAAAGCCTTTATACAATTTGCTTGATACCGGTGATGGCGTTTCAAAAATTGTGGATCCTGATTCTAATAATGTTCAAGTTAAAATTGGCTCTGAGCTTAGAAATGAGCTTTTGAAGAATTATAGTATCATCACTGGCAGCTATGACTTAAAAGAGTATGGTCATGGCGTAATAGCCGTAATTGGGCCTACCAGAATGCCTTACTCCAAGGTTATTGGAATTGTTGGGGCATTGAGAGAGGAACTAACTAAGAAAATTCTTGGTTATTATGATGACCAAGATGATGATAATTAATTTTAAGGAGGCGATTATTTGACTGAAAGCAAAGAATCTTCAGAGGAAAAAGATAGCAAAGAAACTATAAAAAAGCATGTTTCTGAGAAAACCTCTGATAAGAAATCTGCAAAAAAGCAAAAAGCCGAAAAGAGTAGCACTGAATCTAATAAGGTTGACAAGCAAATTGCTGATTTAAAAAAACAGATTGCTGATCTTCAAGATCAACTTGATAGCGTTAATGATAAATACCTAAGAGCCGAAGCAGAAATGCAAAACGTTCAAAATCATGCAAAAAAAGAGCAGGCTCAGTTGCTTAAGTATGATGGTCAACAGATAGCTCACGATGTTTTACCGATTGTGGATAACTTAAAGCGAGCTTTGGATGTGAAAGTTGAAGACAAAAATGGCATGCAGCTTAAAAAGGGTGTTTCAATGACTCTTGATCGTTTGAATAAAGCTCTTAAGGAAAATGGGGTTGAACTTATTGAGGTTAATAATAAGCCTTTTGACCCTAATTTTGCGCAGGCAGTTCAGACAGTTGCCGCCGATGACAATCATCCTGCCGACACGGTTGTTCAAGTCCTTCAAGAAGGTTATCGTTTGAGGGATCGAGTTTTACGACCGGCAATGGTTGTTGTTGCAAAATAAATTGGTGAAAACAAAATTTTGAAAGAAGAAGAGGTTACTTATGGCAAGTAATAAGATTATTGGTATTGATTTAGGAACCACAAACTCAGCCGTTGCTGTCCTTGAAGGCAATGAGCCAAAAATCATTACAAACCCTGAAGGAGCACGAACCACACCATCAGTTGTTGCTTTTAAAGATGGTGAACCACAAGTTGGTGAAGTTGCTAAACGTCAGGAAATCACAAACCCAAACACTGTTATTTCAATTAAGCGGCATATGGGTGAAGAAGGATATAAAGTAACTATTGATGGCAAGGATTATACTCCGGAACAAATTTCTGCGATGATTCTTCAATACATCAAAAAGTTTGCCGAAGATTATATTGGTGATACCGTTACTCAAGCCGTCATCACTGTTCCTGCATACTTTAATGATGCTCAGCGTCAAGCTACTAAGAACGCCGGCAAGATTGCTGGACTTGATGTAAAACGTATTATCAATGAACCCACTGCTGCATCTTTGGCTTATGGGCTCGATAAACAAGATAAAGATGAAAAGATTTTAGTTTACGACCTTGGTGGTGGTACTTTTGATGTTTCTGTCCTTGAATTAGGCGACGGAGTATTTCAAGTTCTTTCCACTAACGGTGATACTCATCTTGGTGGTGATGATTTTGACCACCGTATTATGGATTGGTTAATTGATAACTTTAAGAAAGAAAATGGGGTCGACCTTTCTAAAGACAAGATGGCAATGCAACGTTTGAAGGATGCTTCAGAAAAAGCAAAGAAGGATCTTTCCGGTGTTACTGAATCAGAAATTAGTTTGCCATTTATTTCGGCAGGCCCTAATGGTCCACTTCATTTGCAGACTACTTTAACCAGAGCTAAATTCAATGAGTTGACTTCTGACTTAGTTCAAAAGACTAAGACACCATTCGATAATGCTTTGAAGGATGCTGGTCTATCTACTTCTGATATTGACCAAGTTATTTTGAATGGTGGTTCAACTAGAATTCCTGCTGTTCAAGAAGCTGTTAAATCATGGACTGGTAAGGAACCTAACCATTCAATTAACCCTGATGAAGCTGTTGCTCTTGGGGCTGCGGTTCAAGGCGGTGTTATTACCGGTGATGTTAAAGATGTTGTTTTGCTCGATGTTACTCCACTTTCTCTTGGTATTGAAACCATGGGTGGTGTCTTCACCAAGTTAATTGATCGAAACACAACTATTCCAACAAGTAAGTCACAGGTATTTTCAACTGCTGCTGATAATCAGTCTGCCGTTGATATTCACGTTCTTCAAGGTGAACGCCCAATGGCGGCCGATGATAAGACTTTAGGCCAGTTCCAGCTGACTGACATTCCTGCTGCTCCTCGTGGGGTTCCTCAGATTGAAGTTACATTTGATATTGATAAAAATGGTATCGTAAATGTTTCTGCTAAGGATAAAGGAACTGGCAAGGAACAAAAGATCACCATTAAAGATTCCGGTGGTTTGTCAGATGCCGAAGTTGATAAGATGATGAAGGAAGCCAAACAAAACGAAGAGGCTGATAAGAAACGTAAGGAAACAGCCGATTTGAATAATGAAGTTGACCAGCTTCTTTTCCAGACCGATAAAACTCTCAAGGAATTTAAGGGTAAGGTTTCTGATGACGAGATTAAAAAAGCCACAGATGCTCGCGATGCTTTGAAGAAAGCTCGAGAAGATAACAATGTTGATGAGATGAAGTCCAAGAAGGATGAACTTACCAAGATTGCTCAAGACCTTGCAGTTAAACTTTATCAGCAAAAAGGCTCTGATGGACAAAATGGTCAAGCCGGAAATGCTGCTGGTGCCGGTGCTGGAACTTCTACTGATGGTGGAAACAAAGGCAATGACGATGGCACTGTTAATGGCGATTTCCATGAAGTTCACGATGATGATAAAAAGTAATCATTAACTTCGATAAAAAGCCAAGGCCCTTTTGGGTTTTGGCTTTTTGTTAAAATATGTTATTCTGTCAATTAGATAATTTATGATAGATAGGAGTTTGTCATGGCTGATAAAGACTATTATGACATTTTAGGAGTTTCGCGTGATGCCACTCAAGATGATATCAAGCACGCCTATAGACGGTTAGCAAGAAAATGGCACCCAGATATTAACAAAGCTCCTAATGCCGAACAAAAATTTAAGGAAATTACCGAAGCCTATGAGACTCTTAGTGATCCAAAGAAAAAGGCTAATTATGACCAGTATGGTTCTGCAGAAGGTCCTCAAGGTTTCGGTGGCGCTGGAGCCGGCGCTGGCTTTGGCGGTGCAGGTGGCTTTGATGCTGGTGGATTTGGTTTTGATGACATTTTCAATCAGTTCTTTGGCGGTGGTCAAAGACAAGCTGATCCAACAGCGCCAAAACAAGGCCGAGATCTTCAGTATCAAATGACTTTGGAATTTGAAGAAGCAATTTTTGGCAAGAAGACTCGTATCACGTATAACCGCCAAGCTACATGTAAGACTTGTGGCGGCAGTGGGGCTAAACCAGGCACTTCACCCGTGACTTGCCATAAATGTGGTGGTCGTGGTTATATTACTGTGCAAACCAACACACCTTTAGGTAGGATGCAAACTAGACAAACATGTGATGTTTGTCATGGTACTGGTAAAGAAATTAAGGAAAAATGCCCAACATGTGGTGGTACCGGTCACGTTGACGAGCGTCACGAACTTGAAGTTGATGTTCCTGCCGGAATTGATGATGGTCAGCAAATGAGACTTCAACAACAAGGTGAAGCCGGTGAAAATGGTGGTCCTTATGGTGACCTTTATATTATCTTTAGAGTAAAGCCAAGTAAAGACTTTAGAAGAGATGGGACAACCATCTACTTTGATCGGAATATTACCTTTGCCAGAGCAGCATTAGGCGGCAAAGTCAAAGTTAAAACGGTTCATGGAGACGTTGATTTGACGATTCCAGCTGGAACTCAAACTGGAACGACCTTTAAGCTTCGTGGCAAGGGTGCGCCAAAACTTCGGGGCAAAGGAAATGGCGATGAACGAGTTACTGTTAAAGTCGTTACTCCTAAGTCCTTGAATAAAGAGCAAAAAGTTGCTTTAGAGGCATTTGCTAAAGCTTCTGGAGAAGACGTACCGGCAGGAAAAGGCAGCAAATTATTTGAAAAGTTTAAGGATGCCCTAGACGGTAAAAATTAAAAATTTAAATAAGGGCCAAGACAAATTTAATTTTGCCTTGGTCCCTGTTTTGTTTGCAAGTCTTTTTTCATGATATAATTTAATACGTTATGAAATGATTTTGATTTGAAAGTGAGAGGACACATGGATTTAGATAAATTAAGAGAACGGCAGAAGTATATTCGGAATTTTTCCATTGTTGCTCACATCGATCATGGTAAGTCTACTTTGGCGGATCGAATTCTCGAACTGACAGATACTGTTCCAGAAAGGGAAATGAAAGATCAGCTTTTAGATAATATGGCTCTCGAAAGGGAGCGGGGAATTACAATTAAGTTAAATGCTGTTGAACTGACTCATCATGCCAAAGATGGCCATGACTATGTATTTCATTTAATTGACACCCCAGGCCATGTGGACTTTTCTTATGAAGTATCCAGAAGTTTAGCCGCATGTGAAGGGGCTGTTTTAGTTGTCGATGCTGCTCAAGGAGTCGAAGCCCAAACATTGGCCAATGTTTATTTAGCTCTTGACGATAATCTTGAAATTGTTCCGGTTATCAATAAAATTGATTTACCTTCTGCCCAACCTGAAAAAGTTAGGTCAGAAATTGAAAATGAAATTGGCCTTGACGCTTCAGATGCTGTGTTGACCAGTGCAAAGAAGGGAATTGGGATTGGGGAACTTCTAGAACAAATTGTTCATAAGATTCCTGCTCCAACTGGCGATATTGCTGGTCCTCTTAAGGCGTTGGTCTTTGACTCTGTTTATGATGACTATCGCGGCGTTGTCCTTAGTGTCCGTTTGTTTGATGGAACAGTTAAGCCTGGGGATCGAATTCGGTTAATGAATTCAGGCAAAGAGTATGAGGTAACTGAAGTAGGCGTGAATTCACCTAAACCAGTTCCTCGAGATATTTTAATATCCGGCGATGTTGGCTATATCACTGCCAGTATTAAGGACATCATGGATACTCGAGTGGGTGATACAGTGACCAATGCCGATGACCCTGCAGACACAGCGTTACCCGGGTATCGAGAAATGATTCCCATGGTTTATGCTGGACTTTATCCAACCGATAACGCAAAATTTGGTGAATTAAGAGAAGCATTAGAAAAACTGAAATTAAATGACGCGGCCTTAGAGTTTGAGCCTGAAGTTTCTCAAGCTTTGGGCTATGGATTCCGTTGTGGTTTCTTAGGATTGCTGCATATGGATGTTGTTCAGGAACGGTTGGAACGTGAATTTGACCTTGAATTGATTACAACTGCTCCATCCGTTACCTATAAAGTTAAAATGACTGACGGAACTGAGAAAAAAGTTGAAAATCCTTCCGAAATGCCTGATGTTTCCGAGATTAAATCTGTTTCTGAACCCTATGTAAAAGCTTCTATTATGGTGCCTAATGATTATGTCGGGCCAGTTATGGAACTCTGTCAGCGTAGACGGGGTGAGTTTGACACTATGGAATATTTGGATAAATACAGAGTAAATGTAATTTATCATATGCCATTAGCAGAGATTATCTTTGACTTCTTTGACAAACTTAAATCAAGCACTAAAGGTTATGCCTCTTTGGATTATGAAATGGAGGATTATCGTCCTTCAGATTTGGTTAAAATTGATATTTTATTGAATGGCGATAAGGTTGATGCTTTGAGTTTTATTTCTCACCGCCAGTTTGCTGAAAAGCGAAGCCGAGATATTGTCACTAAACTTAAAACATTGATTCCAAGACAAAATTTTGAAATTCCAATTCAAGCCGCAATTGGTGCCAAAATTATTGCTCGAACAAATATTAAGGCTTATCGAAAAGATGTTACCGCAAGAATTCATACTGGAGATCCTGATCGAAGAGCAAAATTACTTGAAAAGCAAAAGCGTGGAAAAAAAAGGATGAAAGCAGTTGGGCGAGTTGACATTCCTCAAGATGCCTTCATGGCTGTTTTAAAAACTGATGAGGAGGAAAAAGGGGATAAATAGTTTCCTTATTTTAAAAATAAGACGTCAAATTCGATATTAATTTATTAGATTTTTAACCTAAGCGAAGCTCTTCTCGAAGTTTCGTATCAATAATTACTTTTCCTTGGCTATTGTGGCTCCTAACTCGATTCAAAAAATTGTTTGAAGTAATGAAATTTTTAAATAATGTTTCCGAAGGAACTGAAAGTAATTTACGATCATGGGGCTGTTCAAATGAAATATAGTCTAAAATATATTCATCAGGAATGGCGGAAAAAATGTTTTTAATTGATCTTAAAGCAACATCGCCCGTTTTTAAAAGTTCCAGATTTAAATAACCCTTATAAAATAATTGATGGCCTTCAAAGATTAGTGGGCTCTCATTGGTCTCTAATGTTACGAAGTATCGAATTTCGATGGTATCTGGGCGAACTTTATTAATAAATCGGATACGGAACTGTTTCAAATCCTTCATCCCCTTTGTGATTAATACTAATTAGGAAAATCCTAGAAATCAAGTTTAAGTTGTATGCAATGTTTGCCTTTTTGCTTTAATTCTATTATTATATAAACTAAATGTTTTTTAACGTTAAGAAAAAAGGGCAGGAGGTGTTCATTATTCTAAGTAGGACAAAACAATATTTACGAAATAAAGGATTTTCTTATAAAAAAGAATATATGCGCCCCTTATTGACCCCTGATAATATCTATATTTTTAGATTTGGGAAGGATAAGTTGGACAATCGCTTGATTATTCGTTACAAACATCGTTGGACAGGCCGTCAAGAAATTGAAGAGATTGATCTTCGTCTTCACAAACAAAAACATCCGCGAATCTTTTACAATGAAGCCGAATTGTTAGGATATCTAGAAGATCATTTACTCAAGCATGAGGCGAAAGTCCATTCGCAGGAAATGTAATTGAGAAGTTACTTTGATTAAGGGCATCCGCTAATAAACGGATGCTTTTTTATTTAAACTTTTCTGAAAGGAAAATTGTGATGGAATGGTATGAATTATCTGTTCTTACAACAAGTGAGTCAGTTGAAGCGGTCTCTAATATTTTAGTTGATCGAGAAGCCAAGGGAGTTCAAATTGAGGATTCAAAAGATTTTGAACATTTAAAAAAAGGAAAATACGGCAAATATGGTGAAATTATTGATCCTGATAGTATTCCTCATATTAAAAAAGGAGCAATTGTTTCAGCCTATTTTCCTGAATCCAGCAATATTTCATCCCGAGTCCCAGAAATTTCTCAAAAGGTTCTGGAACTCAAAAGATTTGGATTAAATCCCGGTCCGGGAGAGGTAAAGCTTGATACGTTAAAGAGTCAGGACTGGGCAACTGCTTGGGAAAAATATTATCATCCACTTAGAATTACCCGATTCTTAACTGTAGTTCCAAAGTGGGAAAACTATTCAGTAACCAGTCATGACGAAAAAGTTATTTACTTGGATCCAGGTATGGCATTTGGTACTGGTACTCACCCAACCACTAGGCTTTCATTAGAAATGTTGGAGACTGTTTTAAGGGGAAATGAGTCAGTTATTGATGTTGGTACTGGATCTGGTGTGTTAAGTATTGCCGCAAAGCTTATGAGTGCCGCTGACGTTTTTGCTTACGATGTTGATGAAGTGGCTGTTAAATCTGCAAAGAAAAACTTTGCTTTAAATGATTCGGCAAAAGATATTCATTTAGGGGTCAATAACTTGTTGAGCGGCATTCATAAACAAGTTGACGTGGTAGTTGCCAATATTTTAGCGGAGATAATAATTCCTTTGACTCCGCAAGCGTTTGATAATTTGAAGCCTGGTGGATACTTCCTGACTTCTGGAATCATTAATAGTAAGTTTGGTTTGGTGGTTTCTAGTTTAAAATCTAATCATTTTAAGATAGTTCAGACCTTAAAAATGAAGGATTGGTGTGGAATTATTGCTCAAAAACCTTCTGAGAACGAGGATTAAATATGCAGCATTATTTTTTAAGGGATTCAATTCAAGATGAACAAAGGCTGATATTACCAAATGATATTTCAAATCATTTTTTAAGGGTTTTAAGGGCCAAACCGGGTCAAGAAGTAGAACTAGTATCACGTGATCACGTTGTATTTTTGGCAAAATTAATTGGCCAAAAGCAAAGCCAAGCAGAAGTCCTTATTGAACACAATCTGCATAAAAATGTGGAACTTCCGGTTTCTGTTACAATTGTTTGTGGCCTTTCAAAAAAGAATAAGCCTGAATTTATTGTCCAAAAAGCAACTGAACTTGGAGCTAACGAAATAATATTTTTGCCAATGAAGTGGTCAATCGCCAAATGGGATGCGGGCAAAAAAAGAAGTAAGAAATTGATGCGTTTGAATGAAGTTGCGTTGAATGCCGCTGAACAATCGCATCGAAACGTGATTCCCAAGGTTTCTTACGCTGAATCTATTAAAAAGTTAAATTTGGAAAATTTCACTACCAAGATTGTTGCTTACGAAGAATCCGCTAAACAAAATGAAGAATCCAATTTAATTACGTCATTTAAAAAAACCAAAAGGCAAAGTCATATTGTTGCTTTGTTTGGGCCAGAAGGAGGAATCAGTTCACCAGAAATTGATGAACTTACTGCTCAACATTTTGTTTTGTGCGGACTTGGCCCCAGAATTATGCGGACCGAAACTGCTCCTTTATATTTTCTTTCGGCAGTTTCCACTTTCTTCGAATTAAGTTAGTTGGCTGATTTTCTGAATGAATAATGCTAGAATACTAAAAAAGACACATAGTAAAAAGGGGTGAAGGGATGTCAACTAAAGTATGGACCGCGTATGACGTTTTTAATAAGATTTCTGAATATATGAATAAAGAGCACGTTGAAGAAGTTAAAAAAGCGTATAAACTTGCCGCAGTTGCTCACAAGGATCAAAAACGTCAGTCAGGTGAGCCTTACATTACTCACCCAATTCAAGTTGCTGGAATTCTTGCTGGTCTTCACATGGATCCAGCGACTATCTGTGCCGGCTTTTTACATGATGTTGTTGAAGATACTGGAGTAGAAGTTAGTGATGTGAAGGAACTTTTTGGCGATGATGTTGCTTTAATCGTTGACGGGGTCACTAAACTTAGCAAAATCAAATATAAGTCTTCCGAAGAACGTTTAGCTGAAAATCATCGAAAATTGCTTTTGGCAATGTGTAAAGACATTCGAGTTATGATTGTTAAGCTTGCTGATCGGCTTCATAACATGAGAACTTTGGGATCCCTTCGTCCTGATAAGCAACGGCGAATTTCTAAAGAGACACTTGAAATTTATGCTCCGTTAGCTGATCGATTAGGTATTGGAACTATTAAATGGGAACTTGAAGATATTTCGCTTAGATACTTGAATCCCCAGCAGTACTATCGAATTGTCCATTTGATGAACTCCAGAAGAGATCAAAGAGTGGATTATATTGAAAAAGCGATTAAAGAAGTTAAGGGTGCAATTGCGGACCTTAACATTCAAAGTGAAATTTATGGCCGACCAAAGCATATTTATTCAGTCTATCGGAAAATGGTCGACCAACATAAACAGTTTAGTCAGATATATGATTTACTTGCAATTCGGGTAATTGTTGATTCAATTAAAGATTGTTACGCCGTTTTAGGAGCCATCCACACAAAGTGGAAACCGATGCCTGGCCGTTTTAAAGACTACATTGCTATGCCTAAAGCAAATATGTATCAATCTCTTCATACAACAGTTATCGGCCCGGAAGGCAAACCTTTGGAAGTGCAGATCAGAACCGCTGAAATGCACCGAGTGGCTGAATATGGTATTGCTGCCCACTGGGCTTATAAAGAGGGAATAAAGTCTAAAGTTCAAGCCACCAAAGATAACAACAAACTTAATTGGTTTAAACAAATTATTGAACTGCAAGAAGATACCGATGATGCCGCTGACTTTATGGATAGTGTTAAAGGTGAACTATTTGGTGACCGGGTTTATGTTTTTACGCCAAAAGGTGATGTTTTTGAATTGCCAAAAGGAGCAGGGCCTTTGGATATGGCCTATATGATTCATACCGAAGTTGGCAATCATACGACTGGTGCCAAAGTTAACGGCAAAATTGTTCCTTTGGACTTTAAAGTTAAAAATGGTGATATTGTTGATATCATTACCTCAACTAGCTCTGCGGGTCCAAGTCGAGACTGGTTAAAACTTGTTCATACTCGGCGAGCAAGAAACAAAATTAAGCAGTTCTTCAGGCAAGAAGACCGGTCTCAAAATATTGAATCTGGGCGCTCAATTATTGTTCGGGCTCTCAGAGAAAATGGTTTTGATCCTAAAATTGTCATGGAACCTACCAAAGTGGATGCGGTAGCTCAAAAAATGCATTATCAGCATGGTGATGATCTACTTGCAGCAATTGGTTTTGGCGATATGCAACCAACCGGCGTCATCAATCGTTTAACTGAAACTTCACGGGCTCAACAAAAGCTTGAGCGTCAAAGCCAAGCCGAAAAGGAAGTTTTGGAAGGTCACCAAACTTTAACGGTGGAATCCCCAGAGCAGCAAAAAAACCACAAAAAGAAGAAATCCTCCAATGGCATTGTCATTGAAGGCGTTGATAATTTGCTGGTTCGGCTAAGTCACTGCTGCAATCCAATTCCCGGTGATAAAATTGTTGGCTATATTACTAAAGGCCGAGGAATTTCGGTTCATCGAGTCGATTGTCCTAACATTGCAAAATCTGAGCAAAATGGTGATCGTTTGATTCAAGTCTCTTGGGCGGACGAAAATTCATCTGAGCGAACATTTTATGAAACCAGTTTGTCCGTTCAAGGATATAACAGACCAGGTCTGTTAGCTGATATTTTGACTGCAGTTAACGGAGTTACTAAAAATGTTATGTCGGTTAATGGAGAAGTTGATAACAATAAGATGGCAACTGTTTCTTTGATTGTCGGTGTTCGAAATAAAGAACAACTTGAGCACCTTATGAACACGATTAAGACTGTCCATGATGTTTATTTGATTGAAAGAACGTTTAGATAATTTTATGTAATTTAGAAAGTTGGAAATACTTTGAGAGTTATATTGCAAAGAGTCAAAAGATCTTCAGTTACAATTGATAACCAAGTGCATGGTAAAATTGGCCAGGGATTTATGCTGTTGGTCGGGGTTGAAGATTCTGATGGCCCTGAAGAAATTAAATATCTGGTCCACAAGATTTCTAAATTACGGGTTTTTGAAGATGAAAATGATAAATTAAACCTTGATTTAGCCACTGTTGGCGGCGAAATCTTATCAATTTCTCAATTCACTTTGTATGCTGACACTAAAAAAGGTAATCGGCCAAGTTTCATTAATGCTGGCAAGCCAGACCATGCAAAAAAGATTTATCAACAGTTTAATGATTCTTTGAGAAATGAGGGAATTAAAGTTGAAACAGGAATCTTTGGAGCTGACATGGCTGTTGAGCTGATCAATGATGGTCCGGTAACAATTATTTTTGATACAGATAATCGTTAATTTTTTTAAACCAACTATTAAGGATTATTTGATTAACTAAAAAGGCAATATCTACCAAATTTCATAAATTTAACGGACTCTATTGAACATTCCAGATTCTTGAATGTTTAATTTGGTCCGTTCTTTTTGAAAAGCGAAATTAGTAAATACTGCCTTATGTTTTTGGAGATATAAAATTATGATAAAATATTTGTTTTGGGATTTTGATGGAACACTTTTTGATACTTACAAGCAAATGGTTCCGGCGTTTAGACATGCTTTACTTGATCTTGAAGTTGATGATGTTGAAATTGACGATTATGACATATATCTAACAATGAGAAGACATTCATTAGGAACAGCGGTTTCGAAATATGCTGCTTTTTTTGGTGTTAATAAAGATCGTCTAAAAGAAATTGAGAAAAAATATGAGAATAAAGACGTACTTAAAGCTAAGCCCTTTGTAGGCGTTGAAGGGGTTTTAAAGTTTAATCTTACTCAAAACGGCGAAAATTTTCTCTTGACTCATCGCGACGATTTAGCTGAGGATCTTCTGGCAAAATTTAATTTAAAAGAATTATTTTCCGATGCTGTCACTGCAAATCAATTGTTTCCAAGAAAGCCCAATCCTGAATCATTGAACTGGTTAATTAAGCATAATAATGTTCAAAGAAATAAGTCGGCGATGATCGGAGATCGCCAGTTAGACATTCAAGCAGGCCATAATGCAAATATTTCTGGCTTTTTATTTGATCCTGATGCAATCATTTCAAATGACGGTACCCCAGAATTTAGGTTCAACCAAATGCCTGAGCTTTTAAAATATTTAAAGAAGCATAAGTAATTTATTTTTGGGATTGAAAATAATTTGTTAAACCTGAAACGACATCATTGGCATACTGATTCTGGTAGCTGTTATTTCGAATCTTGTTATAATCATGGTCAGTGTTTATGTAACCACCTTCAATTAAAATCGCCGGAACCTGGTTATCTCTGATAACTTCAAAATTCCCAAATTTAATCCCGCGGTTGTTTAGCGGCAAGTTACTCATTTGATTGTCAACTGCTTGTGCTAAATTTCCAGATGTTTGCCGATGGTAATAATAAACCGTGTACCCGGTTGCTGTATTTGGTTGGCCGGAAGAATCAAAATGAAAGCCTATAAAAACATTGGCGGAGTTTTCAGATGCTACTTCTGGCCGAGTGCTCAACGGCACAAAATGATCGGAATCCCTTGTCATGATGACTCGAGCTCCTTTGTTTCGCAATTTTGCAGCAACTTTTTGGGCCACTTGAAGAGTGTATTCTTTTTCTTGGCCTCCATTGGTTGAAAGAGCACCAGTATCTGTGCCACCATGTCCAGGGTCTAACACAATTGTTGCTTCAGATAAATTGGAGACGGTTTTAACATTGCTGTTTTCAACGAGCCAGGCAGCCACCCAACCAGTTTTTCTGTGCTTGGAAATTACTCTGATCCAATTTTTTTGGCGGGAAATAACCTGGAGCTTTTCACCATGTTTGGCCGTTGCCTTCACGGAATAGTTGATGGAAGGCCCACTTCTAATATTTAACTGATTAACTTTTACGGTCACGGAGTTTGAGTACAATGCGATTATCATAATGGAAAAAGTAATAACTATCGTGATTACGGCAATAATTAAACTTCGGTTGCGTTTAAAATTTTTGAACATTTTTTCCCCTAAATTCTCAAATACTTTTATTATAGTTGAATTTGCTATTTTTTCCTAAAGTTCTTCAATTTTTTCAACTGAATTGACCTTGACAATTTTGGCTTTCTCGTCTAGTGTAAATGACAGTTAAATATTCAACCGATGAAAAGAACAGTAGAGCAGAGCAATTATTAAGAGAGCATCGAATTGGTGAGAAGATGTAGTTGACTGTTTGAAGTGACACTTTCCAGAATCCTGGTTAATAGTGTAAGCTATTCGCGCGAGCGTTATCCAATGAGTGTATTAAAATTAAGGTGGTACCGTGCGAAAGCGCCCTTGTCGATAAGAGACAAGGGTCTTTTTTTTGGTTTTGAATAAGGAGGATTTTTTATGAGATATCAGCGACCTAAAGGAACTGCTGACATTTTGCCTGAAGAAGCAAAAAAGTGGCAATATATTGAAGATACGGCTCGAATGATATTTGATAATTATCGGTATCATGAAATTCGAACCCCGATGTTTGAAAGTTTTGATGTCTTTTCAAGAACATCAGGAGATACTTCCGACATCGTTACAAAAGAAATGTATGATTTCATGGATAAAGGCGATCGTCACCTAAGTTTGCGTCCTGAAGGAACTGCAGGAGTTGTCAGAGCTTTTATTGAAAACAAACTTTATGGCCCAGAACATCAAAAACCAGTTAAAGTTTATTATATTGGTCCAATGTTTCGGTATGAGCGCCCGCAATCTGGTCGTCAACGAGAATTTCATCAGCTTGGAGTAGAGGCTTTTGGTAGTGAAGAGCCTGCTTTAGACGTTGAAGTTATCGCAATGGGAATGGACCTCTTAAGACACTTTGGTCTAAAGGATTTGCGTTTAGCGTTAAACACACTTGGGGATAAAGAATCTCGTGATGCTTATCGAAAAGCTTTGATTGAGTATCTGGAACCTCATTATGACGAATTAAGTGATGATTCAAAAACTAGGCTTCATAAAAATCCACTAAGAGTTCTGGATAGTAAAGACAAACGGGACAAAAAGTTTGTTAAAGATGCTCCATCGATCCTTGATTATTTAGATGAAGAATCGCAGAAGCATTTTGACGCTGTGAAGAGTTTGCTTTCTGATCTTGGAATTGATTACACCATTGATCCAACCATGGTGAGAGGTCTGGATTATTATAGTCATACTATCTTTGAGATTATGGCTGATTCTAAGGCCCTTGGTGAAGGCTACACCACGATTTGTGCGGGTGGTCGTTATGATGGCTTGGTTGAAGAACTTGGCGGGCCACAGACGCCAGGAATTGGTTTTGGCCTTGGAGTTGAAAGACTTTTGGTTCTAATGGAGGCAACCGGGGTTTCATTTCCAGTTTTGGATCAACTTGATGCTTATGTGGTTGGAATTGGTGAAGACACAAATCCTACAACATTGAAGATTGTTCAAGCACTTAGAGATAACGGCTTTTCCGCTGATCGAGATTATTTGGATCGGAAACCAAAAGCCCAGTTTAAAGCAGCTGATCGGCTTAATGCGCAATATACGATCACAATTGGGGATGAGGAACTCAAATCCAAGCAGGCTCACGTCAAGGAAATGGAATCCGGTAAAGAAATTTCTGTGCCATTTGATGAAATTATCCATGACTTTAATGATGTTATTACTGATCATTTTAATGATTAAATAAAAATTGTTGGGAGATAAAAACATGAAAAGAACCACATATGCAGGTTTAGTCAATGAAGACTTTATCGGCCAAGAGGTTGTCCTTAAAGGATGGGTCCAAAAGCGCCGAGATTTAGGCGGATTAATTTTTATTGATCTAAGAGATCGTGAAGGAATTCTTCAGTTAGTATTTAGTGAAGAATTTAGTCCTGATGCTTTGGCAGTTGCTGATAAGTTACGTGGCGAATATGTTGTCGAAGCAAAAGGTAAAGTTGTCGCTAGAAAAGACGACGAAATCAACGAAAAGATGAAGACTGGTAAAGTTGAAGTTGATATCACTGAAGCTAAAATCCTTGCCACTGCTAAAACACCACCTTTTTATATTCAAGATAATGTTGATGTTTCAGAAGAATTAAAACTAAAGTATCGTTATCTTGATCTTCGCAGACCTGAAATGCAAAAGAACATCATTTTGAGAAGCAAGGTAATTCAGTCAGTTCATAAGTTCTTTAATCAAAGAGGATTTCTAGATATCGAAACTCCTACTTTGACAAAGTCCACTCCAGAAGGGGCTCGTGATTATTTAGTTCCTTCTAGAGTTTATCCTGGTTCTTTTTATGCTTTGCCACAGTCACCTCAACAATTTAAACAGTTATTGATGGGTGCTGGATTTGATAAGTATTACCAGTTGGCTCGTTGTTATCGTGATGAAGATCTTCGTGGGGATCGTCAGCCAGAATTCACCCAAATCGATATGGAAATGTCATTTGTTGATCAACATGAGATTATGGATGAAACTGAAGGTCTAATTGCCCAAGTTATGAAAGATGCCATGGGAATTGACGTTAAGCTTCCGTTCAAACGAATGGACTGGGATGAATCAATGGCTCGTTTTGGAACTGATCAGCCTGATGTTCGTTTTGGAATGGAATTGAAAGATTTAAGTGACATCATGAAAGATGTTGATTTTAAAGTCTTTTCATCTGCAGTTAAGAATGGCGGTCAAGTTAAAGCCATTGCTGTTCCTGGTGGAGCCGACAAGTATTCCAGAAAAGACATTGACGAATTTACATCATATGTTGAAAGATTTGGTGCAAAAGGTCTTGCTTGGCTTAAAGTTACTGATGACAGCTTCAGTGGACCTATTGCTAAATTCTTTAAAGATGCTGATATTAGACAGAAGATTCTTGATAAAACCGAAGGCAAACCTGGTGATTTATTACTGTTTGCTGCAGATAATAGTCGGGTTGTTGCTCAAACACTTTCATATCTTCGAGTAACCATTGCAAAGCAACAAAATATGATCGATGAATCTAAATTTGCCTTTCTTTGGATTGTTAACTGGCCATTGTTTGAATGGGATGTTGACCTTAAGAGATACGTTGCTGCTCACCATCCATTCACAATGCCTAATGAAAATGATGTTCATTATTTGATGAACGACGGTGAGGATCCACATAAAGCCTATGCTCAAAGTTATGATATTATCTTGAATGGTTTGGAACTTGGTGGTGGATCAATTCGTATTCATACCAGGGCTCTTCAAGAAAAAATGTTTGAAGCCTTAGGATTAACCCTTGAGAGAGCAAAAGCTCAATTTGGTTACTTCCTGAATGCCTTGGATTACGGCTTTCCACCTCATGGTGGTCTGGCCATTGGTTTGGATCGTTTTGTAAGATTGCTGGCAGACCGAGAAAATATCCGGGATGTTATTGCCTTTCCTAAGAACTCCAAGGCCGTTGAGCCACTTACCAATGCGCCGCAACCAGTTTCAACTAAGCAGTTGGATGATTTAGGAATTTTTGTATCAGATCCAACCAGAAATAGTCGTGACGAAAAATAAATAAATTTTAGGAGCCTTGCGTATTTAACTGTTGAAAATAGTTAAATAGTAAAAGGCTTCTTTTATTTTTGATTGGTACATGTATAATCATCAATGTATGATTTATATTATTTGTCACGGATTTTTAAAAGTTAGGGGATTCATTAATGGATGACGTTTCTAAAGTTTTAAAACGACATACTTACTTGAGAAGGGCGTCAACTTCTTTGATATATGCAATTCTAGTGTCGATTGCGGTTAATTTCTTTTGGACGCCAGGTCATATTTATTCTTCTGGAGTAACTGGTTTTGCCCAGTTGTTGACAACTATAAGTAGTCGTGCGTTTCCGTTTACTATTTCAACTGGGCTTGGGTTATTTATTTTAAATATTCCGCTTTTCTGGCTCGCTTGGCGGGCAATCGGTCATCAGTTTACTTTTTTTACCATCATGACTGTTTTTCTTTCAAGTTTTATGATTGAGCTTCTAAAACCCGTTCCTTTAACTCATGACCCGATTATTTGTGCAATTTTTGGTGGTGCTGTTAACGGTTTTGGGACTGGATTAGCTTTAAAAAATGATATTTCAACCGGTGGGTTAGATATTCTTGGAATTGTTATCCGTCAACGGACCGGTAGGAGTATTGGAACAATCAACATTATGTTTAATACATTGATTGTGCTTGCTGCTGGTTTTGCCTATGGTTGGCCTTTTGCTTTTTACTCAACTTTGAGTTTGCTTGTAAATGCTCGGGTTATGGATATGACATATACTAAGCAACAGCGAATGCAGGTAATGATTATTACAAATCGGCCAAATACAGTAATTGATAGCGTTCAAAACCACTTACGAAGGGGAATTACGATCGTTCATAATGCCGAAGGTGCTTATAAACATGATTCAAAAACCATTTTGTTTACAGTTATTTCTGCTTATGAAATGAATGAACTTGAAGAAGCTTTACTTGAGTCTGATCCAAAGGCTTTTGCAAGCATTTCTGATTCTGTGAAGATCCTTGGGCGTTTTTATGAGCCAAAACCTTAATTTTAAAGAAATCCTCTTGTTTTATTTTTCTAACTAACATCAAAAATCATTATGTTATAATATTTTGGTGCATTAGTTTATAGGAGAAATGGTGAATTATTTTGAAGGCAATGTATCTTTGGTTAATTCGTTTAGTTTCATTTTTTAATCTTTGGCGATCAAAGTCCAAAGTTATTTATCTTATGAGTTTTGATAATAACGTTGAATTCATAAAAAGATTGGCAGAAAAGTTATCTGATAAATCAACCGAATTAGTTGTTCTTTATCATCCGGATAATGAGGCAGCAGCCACCGATTTGGCTGCTTTTGGCATAAAAACTGTTGAATTTAAAGATGGTTTTCGATTTGTAAATGTTGGTATCCCGCTAATTATGCAGGCAAGGTTAGTTTTTTGTGATAATTATTATGCTTTTTTAGCAGGATTGGTGCGTTCGCCAAGAACAAAAATTGTTCAAATTTGGCACGCAAATGGAGCAATTAAAACTTTTGGTTGGGAAGATCTGACTACAGCTAAAAGAAGCAGTTCTGACAAACGTAGATTTCAGGCTGTTTATGATCATTTTGACGAGTACATTGTTGGGTCCAAAGCCATGGGTCAAGTTTTTGTAAATAGTTATCATGCTAAAAAAAGGCAAATGCAGTTATTAGGGTATCCTCGTTGTGATCAGTATTTTGATCAGGAATGGATCAAAGAAACTCGCCAGAGAATTTTAAGGTCCGCACCCGAATTACAACAAAAAAGGGTAATCCTTTATGCACCAACCTATCGTTTGAATAAAGACTTTAGTTTGCCTAAGAATTTAGTCAAAGCTCTTTTAGCTGATCCAAATTCAACGGTTATTATTAAACTTCATCCGGTTCATAAAGATCGGGAGAAGGTACTACAAAAAATTGAAAATCCTCGGATCCATTTTTACCATCAGTTTGATATTAACGAACTTTTAACGGTTGCTGATACATTAGTTACTGATTATTCATCAGTGGTATTTGATTACAGTTTAATTAATAAGCGTAAGCAAGTAATTTTCTTCATGTTTGACTTGGATTCGTATAAAAAAGATCCAGGAATTCAAAAAGACTTGTTTGATTGGCTTCCCGAAAAGCCAATTAAGACCGTTACTGGCTTAAGTGAGGCAATTGCTTCAAACCAGTCCACTGATTTTTCTGAATTTAACCGTCGTTGGAATACATACAATGATGGTGAAGCAACGAACAGAGTAATAAACCACTATCTTCAAAAATTAAATATTCAGTGAGTTAAGGAGTGCGAAATCTTGAAAGAGGTTTATATTTTATTAAAAGAGCAATTTCAGAATTTGGGAATCATGTTTCGGATCGCCAAATATGAGGACATTGCTGAATATCAGAGCCATTATTTAGGACTGGTTTGGGAATACCTTTATCCTTTAATCCAGATTGCTATTTACTGGTTGGTTTTTGGGATTGGCTTAAAACATGGAACTACTACTCATAGTGTCGGTTACCTTCCATGGATGGTAATTGGTTTTACTGCCTGGTTTTATATGAACCGAGCAACTCTTGATGCTTCAAAGAGTATTTATCAGCGAGTTGCGATGGTTTCTAAAATGAAATTTCCAGTCAGTGTTTTGCCATCAATTAAGTTTGTCAGTAATTTAAGCTCTTTTTGGACAATGTTGGCATTTACAATCTTTATTGACCTATTAAGTGGTGTTTACCCAAAGATTTCCTGGATTCAATGGATTTATTATTTTATCTGTATGATAGCCTGGCTTTTGGCTTTCGGAATTTTCAATTCCACAATTTCAGTTCTGGTTCGGGATTATCACATAATGCTTCAATCTTTAATGAGAATGTTGTTTTATATGTCGGGTGTCTTGTTTAATTTTGAAACAAATGCGTTTCCTGCTCCATTTGTTCGAATATTGCAGTTAAATCCGTTTTTCTACATTGTTTCTGGATTTAGGGATTCAATGTTAGGAACTTCATGGTTTTGGCAGAAACCAACTTTGAATTTGGTATTTTGGGGAATGGTTCTCTTCTTCTTGTTAGTTGGTTCTCATCTGCATTACAAATTCCGTTCAAGATTTGTTGACCTGGTCTAGACTTGAGGAGAGCTCATGAATAAATTGGTCAAATTTATCAAACTTATAGCTCGCTATATACTCATCGTTTTAAACGATGGGTTTATTTGTTTACCCACTAAAAATGATCTAATTCTTTTTGAAAGCTTCAATGGTAAAGAAATTAATGATAATCCATATGCCATTTATAAAGAATTACTTTCAAAAAAGCCTAACTTTGCTAAATCAGTTTTTTTTAGTGTTAAACCGGCTGAATATTCTCGTTTAAGGCAAGAGTTCCCAAATGTTCGCCTGATTAAAAGGTTTACCCCCAAATGGGTTTGGTATATAGCAAGAGCAGAATTTTGGGTAATGAACTCACGAATGCCTGGTTGGTGGAAGAAAAATCGGCGAACAAAGTATATTCAAACTTGGCATGGAACTCCCTTAAAAAAACTTGGGGCAGATATTTCAGATGTTGAAATTCCTGGCAGTGATACCAAGAAATATCATCAAGAATTTTATGAAGAAGCAGCTAGGTGGAATTATTTGATTGCTCCAAATTTGTATTCACAACGGATTTTTAGTAAAGCTTTCGGTTTTAAAAATCAGTTTTTAAATTTTGGTTACCCGAGAAATGACATTTTATATCGGGATAACAATTCCAGGGCAATTAAAAATTTAAAGCAAAAGATTTTGGGCAGCTCTGCTAAAAAAGCAATCTTGTATGCCCCAACTTGGCGGGATGATTACTACATCAAACCTGGGCAATACAAATTTGATTTGCCATTTGATTTAAGAACATTTTTCCAAAATGTTTCTGATGACGTTGTTTTAATTATTAGACCTCATTATCTTGTAAAGGACAGTATTAACATTACCGGCTTTGAAGATCGAGTGAAGGTTTTGGCCGACACCGATATCAGCAAACTTTATTTATTATCTGACCTGCTTATTACTGATTATTCTTCAGTAATGTTTGATTATGCCAATTTAAAACGGCCAATGCTATTTTATCCTTATGATCTAAAGCATTACCGTGATAAACTCCGTGGCTTTTATTTTCAATATGATTCTGCTCATTTACCTGGTCCTTTGGTCACTAAGCCAGCCGAATTTTATGCAAAAATCAATCAATTTGATAAGCAGGGAGAATTCAAGGACTGTTCGGATAAGTTGAATCAGTTTTATGATAAATTTTGTCAGTGGGAAAATGGCACTGCCTCTCAAAGAGTTGTGGATGTCATTTTAAAAGGAGAGAAAAATGGTAAGTGATGAATTTTTGATTGGTTCTCACGTTAGTATGAATGGCACTGACATGTTTTTAGGTTCAGCAAAAGAAGCCTATAGTCTTAAAGAAAATGTGTTTATGGTTTATACCGGCGCTCCTCAAAATACTGTCAGAAAACCCATTGAAAAACTTAATGGTTCTAAAGGACAGAAATTTATGCAGGAACATGGCCTAAAAGAAGTAGTCGTTCATGCTCCTTATATTATCAATTTAGGAAATACTCTTAAACCTAGAAATTTTGAATTTGGCGTGTCATTTTTGCATGACGAAATAAAACGAGCTGAAGCAATTGGGGCCAAAGAAATAGTTTTACATCCAGGGGCCCATGTTGGTGCAGGTCCTAAGGCAGCCATTGACCAAATTGCAAAAGGCCTTAATGAAGTAATTTCTTCGGAGCAAAAAGTTCAAATTGCCATTGAAACGATGGCGGGCAAAGGTACTGAAGTTGGGATCACTTTTGAACAGATTGCTGAAATAATTGATCAGGTTTCTGATAACGATAAATTAGCCGTTACTTTTGATACTTGCCACACTAGCGATGCAGGTTATGACATAAAAAACGATTTTGACGGAGTTTTGGACAAATTTGACCATATAATTGGGATTGATCGACTTAAAGTTGTCCATTTGAATGACTCTAAGAACGAATGTGGTAGTCATAAAGACCGCCATGCAATGATTGGTTTTGGAACAATTGGATTTGACGCTTTGAACTATGTTGCCCATCATGAGCAATTAAAAAGCGTTCCCAAAATTTTGGAAACGCCAATTTTAAAAGATCCTAAAGATAAAAAGATCAAATATAATCCTCATGGCTATGAAGTTGCCATGCTTAGAAAGCAAAAATTTAATCCAAATATGATTGATGATATGAAAGAAAACAAACCATTTTAATCTTCAAAAGTTTCTTCATCCAGATCTAGACTTTCTAGAATAATCGTGGCAGTTTCCTCAATTGATTTATTTGCCACGTTAATCGTTAAGCACCCAAGTTTACGATAAAGATTTTTAGCATAGTCTAGTTCTTTTTTTATGTTTTCTGGGTCGGAGTAAGGGGTGTTAGCATTGAGTCCGTAAGAAAGCATTCTTTGCTTTCTAATACGACTTAATTTTTCAGGAGTATTTAGCAATCCAAATATTTTGGCTTTATCCACCAGCTTTAATTCTTCAGGTATTTGAAGAGAGGGGCCAATAGGCAAATTAGCCACTTTTTGGTTTTGGTTTGCTAAGTACAAAGATAATGGTGTTTTAGAGGTTCTTGAGACGCCAAGGATAACAATATCTGCTGCAGGGAGACCATGAGGGTTTTTGCCGTCGTCGTTTTCTACAGCAAATTCAATTGATGAGATTCTCTTGAAATACTTTTCGTTTAAATCATGAATCAAGCCAGGAACTCTTTGGGGCTGCAAGCCGGTTAAATGGCTAACGTAGCTCATTGGCTGGTTTAGGCAGTCTATATCATACAAGTCATTCTTGGCGCAGTAGTTAGCGACCTGAGCACTTAACTTTGAGCTAACTAAAGTATGGAAGATTAAAGAATTGTTTTTCTTTGCTAATTTTAATATTCCGGTAAGAATTGATTCAGTTTGAATAAAAGGGAATCTTCTTATCTCTGCTTTTAATTCTGGAAATTGAGAAGCGACGGTTTCTGCTAAGGTTTGAGCCGTTGCTCCTGAAGAATCTGATATTATAAAGAAACTTTGTGTTTTGACCATTTGATATCTCCCCTTTAATTTGAATAGTTATTGCCGCTAACATGATAACGCTTTTTTATGAAAAATTCTTTGGTATTAATTATTGACGGTTTCCGATTTACTATGTATAATTTAATTCGAACCGTTTTAGAACACAGTAGTGTTGTGACAGTTACACTAAAGCTCGGAGGGAGGGAATTTCATATGGCAAAGACAGTCGTTCGTAAAAACGAGTCTCTTGATGATGCTCTTCGACGCTTTAAGCGGACCGTTTCTAAAAGTGGTACACTTCAAGAATATCGCAAGCGTGAGTTTTATGAAAAACCAAGTGTTAAGCGTAAATTAAAGTCTGAAGCAGCGCGTAAACGTAACAAGAAAAAGAAGCGTCGCTTTTAATTAGCTCAAAATAAATTAGATCGGAGATTAATGTTTATTAGTCTCTGGTCTTTTTTAATGGTAAAATTTAATTAATAAATAAAGAGAAGGTATTAAGATGAGCGTTTTGGATCAACTAAACGAAGATTTAAAGACGGCAATGAAGAGCAAAGATAAATTAAGACTAGGAGTAATTCGTGGCCTTAAAAGTGAAATCATGAATGCCCAAGTAAAAAATGGCAAAGAAAAATTAACTGACGATCAACTAAATACAGTTGTTTTAAAAGAGATTAAACAAGAAAAAGAATCAATTTCCGAGTTTCAAAAGGGCGGTCGAGATGATTTAGTTGCCGATCAAAAATCTAAATTGGCTGTTGCTCAAGAATATGCTCCAAAACAAATGTCAGAAGATGAAGTTAAAAAAGTAGTCGAGGACACAATTGCTCAAGTTGGTGCTACCTCTAAGGCCCAGTTTGGTAAAGTTATGGGAGCTGTGATGTCTAAAGTTAAAGGTAAAGCAGACGGTTCTGTCGTCAACAAATTTGTCAAAGAATTATTAAAGTAATTAAATGATTTTAAGTTAAAAAGACTTATGTTAGTATTTGTTTAAAATCATGAATAAAGGAGTCAATGTATTTGGCTGAAATTCAACAAACCACAAAAGAATTAATTGTCTCTGATCCCAATGAGCTCGCTCAACTGGTTGGAGTTCAAAACGAGTATATAACTATTTTGGAATCCGGATTAGAAGTTACCATTAATGTTTTTGGTAATTCAGTTAAAGTTTCTGGCGATGCTCAAGCTGTTGGGACTGCTATTAACGTAATTAAAAATATTTTAGGCTTGATCGAAAAGGGTATAAATATTAATAGCAGTGATTTTGTTAGTGCTATTAATATGGCAGAGAATGGAACCCTTGAGTATTTCAAAGATTTGTATAACCAGGTTTTGGTAAAAGATGCCAAAGGAAAAGCAGTTAGAGTTAAAACCTTCGGTCAGCGGCAGTATGTTCAAGCAATTAAGCACCATGACGTTGTTTTTGGAATTGGCCCTGCTGGAACCGGTAAGACTTACTTGGCCGTTGTAATGGCAGTCGCTGCCTTGAAGAGAGGGACAGTTGATAAAATTGTCCTCACAAGGCCCGCGGTTGAAGCCGGAGAAAGTCTTGGATTTTTGCCTGGAGATTTAAAAGAAAAAGTTGATCCATACCTTAGACCAGTTTACGATGCCTTACATTCTATTTTAGGCGCAGAGCATACAGAACGTTTAATGGACCGGGGAATTATTGAAATTGCCCCACTTGCTTATATGCGTGGGCGAACCCTTGACAATGTATTCGTTATCCTTGATGAGGCCCAAAATACTACTAACGCTCAAATGAAAATGTTTTTAACCCGATTAGGATTTGGATCAAAAATGATCGTTAATGGTGATATTTCTCAAATTGATTTACCAGGTAAATCAAGAAGTGGGCTTGTTTCAGCTCAAAAGATTCTCAAAAACATTGATCAAATTGAGTTTGTTGCTTTTACTTCTAAGGATGTTGTCCGTCATCCAGTGGTTGCTAAAATTATTAATGCTTATGAAGCAAATGAAAATAATTAAATTGGAGAAGTTTTAATGGATCTGGAAATTTACGATAAAACAAAAGATAAAGTTTCGGAAAAAGAAATCAAGTTGATCAGAAATGTTTTAGACTTTGCAGGTAATTATTTAAAGCTTCCTAAGAATACCGAGATGTCGGTAACTTTGGTGAATAACGACGAGATTCAAAGAATAAACAAAAAGTACAGAGGAGTAGATCGAGCAACAGATGTTATCAGTTTTGCAATTGAAGATCAGTCTGATGATGATTTTCCGATAGTTATGGATGAAGAACTTAAAGAAGAGATTCCCAAAAATATTGGCGATATTTTTGTTTCTGTAGATAAAGTTGCCGAACAGGCAGATTATTTGGGCCACTCATTTGAAAGAGAACTAGGATTTTTAGTCGTTCATGGATTTCTTCACCTTAATGGATATGATCACATGAAAAAAGCTGATGCTGATGTTATGTTTCCGTTGCAAAAAAAGATCTTAAACGATTATGGCCTTAAAAGATAAACAAGTAACGAAAAATAAAACATTTTTTCAGTCAGTCGGGCATGCGGTAGATGGCATTGTTCGGTTGGCTAGAGAAGAAAGAAATTTTCGCATTGATCTGTTAATGGCGATAATTGTTATTTGCCTTGGATTTTTATTTAAACTTGGACTTTATGATTGGCTTTGGTTATTTACCGCGTTCGCTACAGTAATTGGGTCAGAAGTAATGAATTCCATTATTGAAAACGTGGTTGATTTAATTGTCAGAGGCAGATATGATGACCTGGCAAAAAGGGCCAAAGATATTGCTGCCGGAGGCGTACTATTGTCTGCCGGCTTTGCTGTTTTAGTTGGGATTTTAATTTTTGTTCCAAAATTCTTCGCACTTATTAGATGAGGTAAGAAATGGATAATTCAGATTTTCGTTCAGGATTTGTTGCAATCGTTGGTCGTCCTAACGTTGGCAAATCAACCTTTTTAAACAGGGTTATTGGTCAAAAAGTAGCAATTATGAGTGATAAGGCTCAAACCACTAGAAATAAGATTCAGGGCGTGTATACGATTAAAGACGCTCAAATAGTTTTTATTGATACTCCTGGTATTCATAAGCCTTCAGATAAATTAGACGATTTTATGGTGAATTCTGCGTTGTCTGCGCTTAAAGACGTTGATGCAGTATTATTTATGGTTAACGCTAAGGAACGTCGTGGCGGTGGGGATAACTATATAATTGACCAATTGAAAAAAATCCAAAAGCCGATATATTTGATTATCAATAAAATTGATTTAATTTCGCCAGATGATACTTTGGCCATTATTGAAGAATACAAGCATGCCTTAAACTTTAAGGAAGTATTTCCAATTTCAGCCTTACAAGGAAATAATGTTCCTGAACTAATTGATGCTTTGGTTAAAGAATTACCAAATGGGCCTCAATATTACCCCGAAGACCAGGTAACTGATCATCCTGAGAGGTTCATTATTTCAGAAATGATTAGAGAAAAAGTTTTTGAACTTACTAGACAAGAAATTCCAACTTCAACTGCAGTCTATGTTGAGAGTATCAAAAATGATAATGATCTTTTAAGAATATCAGCTAACATTATTGTTGAAAGGCAAGGTCAAAAAGGGATCGTTATTGGTAAAGGCGGTTCTATGCTTAAAAAGATTGGTACCTTAGCCAGAAAAGATATTGAAAATATGACCGGCAACAAAGTTTTTCTTCAGCTTTGGGTAAAGGTTCAACCTGACTGGCGGGATAAAACTAACTTACTGCAGACGTATGGTTATCGAAAGGGCGACTATTAAAATCTAGGCCATTCATGATGAAAATTAATTTTAATGTTGAAGTTGATTCAGATATCATTAGGGCTTCTGACTTCTTTGGTAAAGTTTCATTGATGATTTATCCAATACAGCGCCACGTAGAAGCTTCAAAAGGACAGAGTGAGCTTTTTATTTACTTTAAAGGCAACGTCCCAATTTTATTATCAACAAATGGGAATTTTAAAGATTCCAAAGTTACACGGGTAGTTAAGGTTCAAGGATTGAAGTCTGTAGATGAATCTTTTGCTCTTGGTAAAGCTATTTTAGAAATGGCTGCCAAGGGAAATCTTAAGGTTCAGTCAGATCCAGAAATTGTTAATAAAGAAAATTTGGATTCTCAAATATCCAAATTAAGCATTCACGTTTTGACGGTTTTGAAAGCTTTTGGTTTTCTGTTCAAGAAGGTTAAGCCGGCTTTTGCTAAAGCTCAGCACAGATGGAACAAAGATGTTAGTTCAATCGTATTTACAATTGATTATCATAATGCAAAAGGTCAGGCAATTTGGAAAAAGCGTAATCAGATGGTTCTTTTAAAGGGTGCTAAGCTTGATAACCAAATCCCATTGAACAAAGATGGTTCAGTCGGGTTTGCGGCTCGTTTAGCTCAAAAACTTCGTTCTGATAATGCAAGTGCGATTGATGGCGATAAAACAACGCAAGATATTGTCTTAAAAAGTGTCAATGAAGTTGGTACGCTTTTGTATTTTGCTGGCACCAATAGCTGGAAAATACTTAAAGATGGAAATGGTAAGACAATTGATGAGTATACAGTTGTAAAGTAGTTAAGGAGATGAGGGTGATGGCCACCATCGTCGATTTTGACGGCATTCTTTTATATGCTAAACCATACAAAGATAATGACTTGTTAATTAAATTTCTTACAAAGCAGTTTGGCAAAAAGATGTTTTTGGTAAGAGGTGCTAGAAAGCCTCAATTTAAGCTAAGAGCAGCTATTTTGCCTTTTTCTTATGGCTTGTATTCAGGCGATATTAAAACTGAAGGCCTTTCTTATTTACGTGACGGCAAACGGGTTAAGAATTTTGAGGCAATTTCTACTGATATTATTAAGAATGCTTATGCTACTTATATTATGTCCTTATTTGACCTGGCTTTTCATGATGGTCAAAGACAATCAGAATGGTATATCCGGATATTAAAAGGATTGAGTCTGATTAACGACGGTTTTGATCCGCAAATAATTGCTAATATTTTCGAAATTCAACTCCTGAAAGCTTTTGGAGTGCAACCAGATTGGCGCAATTGTGTTGTTTGTCACCGTACTGATTTACCTTTTGACTATTCTGAAGCATATGGCGGCTTGCTTTGTGCTAATCACTGGAATTTAGATAAATATCGAATGCATCTGGACCAAAAAACAATCTATCTTTTGAGATTATTTTCTAATGTTGATTTAAACAAATTGAATACTATCAACGTTTCTAAAACCACTAAACAAAAGCTGAGAAATGTTATCGATCAGATTTACAATCGTAGCGTAGGGGTTGTCCCTAAAAGTAAAAGATTTATTGATCAACTTGATAAATATAAGATTTAAAGTTTTAGAAAAGACGCGTTGACAAGGGTTTTAATCTAAACTATCATTAATTTTGAATTTAATATTTTGATTAAGATGAAAGAGATCAAATAATTGAATTATTAAGCGAGTTCGGGATAGTGTGAGCCGAACTGAAGAGATTGTTTAAATGGCACTTTCGGAGTCAACTAATTAAGCGCTGGTAGTAATGCCAGAAGTAGGGTGGAACCGCGATTATGTCGTCCCTATGTTTGAAGGGTAAGTGAACCTTTTTAAACATAGGGTCTTTTTTTGTGAAAATTTAGGAGGAATTTTAATGGCTGAAAAATTGTCGCTTCAAGAAATTATTTTACGCCTTCAGCAATACTGGGCTGCCCAGGGATGCATGTTGATGCAGGCTTATGATACTGAAAAGGGTGCCGGAACAATGAGCCCTTATACTTTTTTGCGCGCAGTTGGTCCAGAACCTTGGAATGCTGCTTATGTTGAACCCTCAAGAAGACCAGCTGATGGCCGTTATGGTGAAAATCCTAATCGACTTTATCAACATCACCAATTTCAAGTTATTATGAAACCTTCACCTGAAAATATTCAGGACTTATATTTAAACAGTTTAAAAGAACTAGGTATTGATCCTTTGGAGCATGATATTCGTTTTGTTGAGGATAATTGGGAGAACCCATCAATGGGCTGTGCCGGTGTTGGTTGGGAAATTTGGCTTGATGGAATGGAAATTAGCCAATTTACTTACTTTCAAATTGTCGGCGTCCTAGAAATGGATCCCGTCGCTTCTGAAATAACTTATGGTCTTGAGCGACTTTCTTCGTATATTCAGGATGTGAACTCTGTTTTTGATCTTACCTGGGCTGGCGATGTTAAATATGGTGATATCTTCAAGGAACCTGAATATGAACATTCAAAATATAGTTTTGAAGATAGCAATCAGGAAATGCTTTTGCAGCTGTTTGAGGATTATGAAGGCGAAGCAAAGAGATTACTTAAGCTTGATTTGGTTCACCCTGCTTACGATTATATTTTAAAATGCAGTCATACTTTTAATCTATTGGATGCTAGAGGTGCAGTTTCAGTTACTGAGCGGGCTGGTTATTTGTCTCGAATTAGAAATCTAGCTAGAAAAGTGGCCAAGGAATTCGTTAACGAAAGAAAAAAGCGCGGATTCCCGTTAATTAAGGATGAAAAAAAGCGCCAAGAGTTATTAAAAAAAGACAAGGAGGAGAATAAATAATGGCTAATAATTTCTTATTAGAAATTGGTTTGGAGGAAATGCCAGCTCATGTTGTTACTCCAAGTATTGAACAATTCGAGCAGCGAGCTAAAAATTATTTAAAAAAGCAAAGAATCAATTTCAAAAGTATTAGGACCTTCAGTACTCCTCGCCGTTTAACTTTAAAGATTGATGGTTTGGACGATAAACAACCAGATATTGATAAATCGGTCAAGGGCCCAGCTAAAAAGATTGCCCAAGACGCCAATGGTAATTGGACCAAAGCGGCAATTGGTTTTTCTAAAGGCCAAGGTGCCACCGTTGACGACATTACTTTTAAAGACGTTAAAGGAACTCAATATGTTTTTGTTGAAAAACATATTGCCGGTAAACCTTTAGCCGAAGTATTAGCAGGGTTTAAAGATGTGATTACCTCAATGACTTTTCCGACAATGATGAAATGGAGTACTTATTCATTTGAATATATACGGCCAATTCGCTGGTTGGTAGCATTATTAGATGATCAAGTAATTCCTTTTAAGATTTTAGATGTCTCTACTGATCGCGTTACCCAAGGCCATCGTTTTTTGGGTAAAGAAATCACTTTAAATAATGCCGATGAGTATGAAGAAAAGTTGACGGAACAATTTGTTATCGCTGATGCAGCAAAAAGAAAAGATATCATTAGAAAACAAATTGCTAAAATTGCTAGTGACAATGATTGGCAAGTACCTTTAGATCCCGATTTGTTAGAAGAAGTTAATAACTTAGTGGAATGGCCAACTGCTTTTGACGGTAAGTTTGATGAAAAGTACCTTGTCTTGCCCGATGAAGTTTTGATCACTTCTATGAAAGATAACCAGCGCTTCTTCTATGCTCGAGACGATCAAAATAAATTGCTGCCTTTCTTCATTTCGGTTCGAAACGGTAATCAAGATCATTTGGATAATGTTGTTGCCGGCAACGAAAAGGTCTTAACAGCTCGCCTGGAAGATGCAATGTTCTTTTATAACGAGGATCAAAAGCTTTCAATTGATGACTATGTAAATAAGTTAAAGAAAGTAAGCTTCCATGACAAGATTTCGACGATGTATGAGAAGATGCAAAGAGTTGGCGTGATTAGCCAGTATCTTGGTCGACAATTTGGCCTTGATGAAAACGAATTAAGTCAGCTTAAAAGGGCCGCTCAGATTTATAAGTTTGACCTGGTTACCGGAATGGTAGGTGAATTTGCCGAATTGCAAGGTATCATGGGCGAAAAATATGCTTTACTGTTTGGTGAAGATAAGGGTGTTGCCAAGGCAGTTTCGGAACACTACATGCCAATTTCTGCTAACGGTGAACTTCCTAAAACAAATGTTGGTGCCGTTTTAGCAATCGCTGATAAACTTGATAGTGTTTTGACTTTCTTTGGCGCAGGTATGATTCCAAGCGGTTCAAATGACCCTTATGCTTTACGGCGACAAGCTTCAGGAATTGTGCGGATTGCCGCAGATAAAGATTGGGCTTTTGATTTAGACCAAACTATTAAAGATGTAGTTAATAGCGAAAGCAAAGATAATGTTGCCCCAAATCTGGATCAATTAGCCAATCAGAGTGACGTCGATCAATTCTTCAAAGATCGAATCAAGCAGTATCTGGATGATGAAAAAGTTCAGTATGATGTTTCAGATGCAGTTACATCAGGATCAACCGTTAATATTGTCTTTAACATTAATTGTGCTGAAGTTCTTACTAAGCACAGAGAAGATTCTGACTTTAAAGATGTTATTGAATCATTGACTCGAGTTTTGAGAATTTCTTCGAAAGGTAAGATTTCTGAAGATGAGTGGCATGTCGATTCATCGTTATTTGAAAATGATTCAGAAAAAGAATTATTTGATGCTGTTTCCAAGGCTGCTGATGGCTTTTATGCTTTAAGTGCTGATGAAGCTTTTGAAAGACTTGCTGGGTTAAAGAATTCTATCACTAAGTATTTTGACGCAACCATGATTATGGCCAAGGATGACAAGCTTAAGTCAAATCGTTTAAAGCAGCTAACTATTATCGCCAATATGGTTATGCACTTAGGTGATTTAGACCAGTTAATTGTTAAGGGCTAGAATAAAAGAATTGAGCAATTCTTTTGTATAAAAATTAGACGTATGATATTATTTAGAGTGCGTCGGTAGAATTATTATCAACTTAAATATTAGTTTTTTAATTAAAAGATGGGAGGCAAAAATATGGCTCAAATCCCAGAAGATGTTATTGAAAAGATTCGTTCTCAAGTTAACATCGTTGATGTTGTTTCACAGTATGTTCAATTGAGACAGTCCGGGAAAAACCTTTTTGGCTTATGTCCGTTTCATGAAGAACGGACCCCATCTTTTTCAGTTTCTGAAGACAAACAAATCTTTCATTGTTTTAGTTGTGGCCGGGGCGGTAATGTTTTTAAGTTTATTATGGAAATTGAAAATCTTTCTTTTCCACAAGCTGTCAAAAAAGTAGCTGAATTAGAAAATCTTCCAATTGATCAAAAGTATTTTTCAGAAGGTAGTTCTGGTTCTTCTAGCAGTCAAAATAGTGAACAAAAGCAGCTCATTGGTTTAAATGAAGAAGCAGTTTCTTTGTTCAATCATATCTTACTTAATACTAAGATTGGTGAGCCGGCGCTAAAGTATCTAAGGGACCGGGGTGTAAATGATAAAACAATATCCCAGTTCAAGTTGGGATATGCACCTAATCAACGTTTGTTGAAGCAATTTTTTGACCAGAAAAAAGTTGATTATCAACTTTTACGTAAAAGCGGGCTATTTGCTGAAGATCAACAAGGGAATTTACATGACCGTTTTGTTGACCGGGTTATGTTTCCAATTCGTGATCCTAATGGCCACACCGTTGGTTTTTCGGGTAGGTTGCTGGGTGCTCAGGAAAACATGCCTAAATACCTTAATAGTCCGGAAACTGAGACTTTTAACAAAAGTAAGATCCTTTTTAATCTTGATTTCGCTAGACCAAATATCCGTAAGAATGAACCGGCAATCCTTTTTGAAGGATTTATGGATGTTATTACAGCATTTCAGAATGGAATTAAAACTGGAATTGCTTCAATGGGAACTAGTTTGACAGAGGACCAAGTTTACGATATTAAGCGGATCACTAACCAAATTGTTGTTTGCTATGATGGTGATACTCCTGGTCAAAAAGCAATAAAACGGGCAATTGATATTTTTTCTCCCAAGAAGGGATTTGATGTTAAAATTGTCGTAATCCCTGATAACCTGGACCCGGATGATTTTATCAAAAAAAGAGGAGTTCAAAAGTTTGAAGAACTTTTGAGCCATACTCAAGCACCACTTGAGTTTGAACTTTCTTTTTTGAAAAGAAATTATAATTTAGATTCTGAGGATGAGCAAACCAGATATATTTCTGAGGCGTTGAAGCTAATTTCAGGAGTTGGTTCAAGTTTGAGCCGAGATTTATATTTAAATAGGCTTGCGGAAGAATTTAAGGTTGATAAAGATGTTTTAAAAAAACAAATTCAACCGTTAATTTCTAATCAAAATGAAGTTGAAAATAACCTAAATCAAGGAAGCTTATCGGTTCTACCGATCAATAATGTTGATACTTCTAAACATCTTTCATTAGTTCAAAAAGCAGAAGAATGTCTTTTAAATCGGATGTTGAATTATCGAGATATTTGGTTGAAGGTTAGCAATATTAGTGGCTTTTCGTTTGTTGATGAACAGTTTCAAATGCTGTATTTGTTGGCAGAAGGATATTTTTCAAAGTATCAAGATTATCAAATTGCAACTTTTAGTAATTTTATTTCTGAAGCTTCACTCCAAAGTCTTCTAATTGAGATCGATATGTTGGATTTAGCAAAAGACCCGACAGATGAAGAGATCAACGATTATTTGGCCATCATTATGAAGAAAGCTCCAGTCGAGCAGCAATTAAAGGAAAAACGGCTACAATTGAGAGAAGCAAGCAAGATTGGTGATGAACAAAAGGTTCAGCAGTTAACTATTGATATTATTAATTTAGAAAAGCAAAAGCAGCAAGCTCATTTGGAACAAGCATAGATTTTGGGAGGCATTCAATTATGGCTAAAGCAAAAAATGAAACAAAAAAAAGTGAACCATATGAAAAAGATTTAAAGGCCATTGTCAAAAAGAATAAGTCAGTAGGTCACATCACATATGATGAACTTAGTCGAAATATTATTCAGCCTTATTCTTTAACTGATAAAGATGTTGAAGGGCTCTTGGAAAAAGTTGAAGATTCTGGAATTAGTGTTATTGACGCTAATGGTGATCCAGATCCCAGAGCAATTGATGCCGCAAAAAAGGTTACTAAAAAAGAATTATCAGATGTTTCTGCCCCAACTGGTGTCAAGATAAATGATCCAGTTAGAATGTATCTTAAGGAAATTGGTCGAGTTTCTCTTTTAAGTGCTGACCAAGAAATCTCTTTGGCTAAAAGAATTGAAAAAGGCGATGAGGAAGCTAAACAAGAGCTTGCTGAAGCAAACCTTCGTTTGGTTGTTTCAATTGCCAAAAGGTATGTCGGCCGAAGAATGCAGTTTCTTGATTTGATTCAAGAAGGAAATATGGGGTTAATGAAGGCCGTTGAGAAATTCGATTACCGCAAAGGCTTCAAATTCTCAACTTATGCTACTTGGTGGATTAGACAGGCGATTACTCGTGCAATTGCTGACCAGGCAAGAACAATCAGAATTCCGGTTCACATGGTTGAAACCATTAACAAGTTGATTCGAATTCAACGTCAATTGCTTCAAGACTTAGGTCGTGAACCTTTGCCAGAAGAAATTGGTGCCGAAATGAATATGCCAACCGAAAAGGTAAGAGAAATTCTTAAAATTGCCCAAGAACCTGTTTCCCTTGAAACCCCAATTGGTGAAGAGGACGATTCTCATTTAGGTGACTTCATTGAAGACCAAGATGCTACATCACCAGCTGACCATGCCGCCTATGAACTGTTAAAAGAGCAGTTGGAGAGTGTGCTGGATACTTTAACTGATCGAGAAGAAAATGTTCTTCGTCTGAGATTTGGTTTGGATGATGGTAGAACCAGAACTCTTGAAGAAGTTGGCAAGGTGTTTGGTGTTACTCGAGAAAGAATTCGACAGATTGAAGCCAAGGCGTTGAGAAAGTTGCGTCATCCTTCAAGAAGCAAGCAATTAAAAGACTTTTTGGAATAATTAAAAATTTAATTAAAAGAAATCATAGTTTAGATATCCTTGTGAACTATGGTTTCTTTTTTGTATCAATAAATTAAGCTATTGAGGACTGAGACTTTTTCCACATGGAACTTATTTTCATTTATAATAGAGTTAATCAAAGTTTAAGGAGTTAAAATGAATAGCTCACATTTATCAAAGCGGCTTGCAGAGGTTGCCAATCATGTTGAAGTTGGTAGTCGTCTAGCAGATATTGGTTCTGATCATGCATATTTACCTATATATTTAGCTAAAAATAGAATTATTTCTTACGGAATAGCAAGTGAAGTTGCAAAAGGACCAATGAGTAACGCAGTTACCGAAATAAGAAAAGAAAATTTACTAGGAATTTTACATCCTCGTTTGGCGGATGGGTTGGCCGCTATTCAAGGGCCGGATGAAATTAACGTAATCACTATATGTGGTATGGGTGGTTCATTAATTTCCAAGATTCTTGAAGAAGGTAAAAGAAAATTATCTGGAAAAGAAAAATTAGTGTTGCAGCCAAATGTTGGTGAACATTTGGTTCGCAACTGGCTAATGCTTAATTCTTATCAGATTATGGCTGAGCAAATTCTTGAAGAAGATGGTCATATTTATGAAATTATTACCGCGAAGAAATCTTCCCAGCCAGTTAATTATTCAAATAAACAACTTCAATTTGGGCCATTTTTAATGAAAGAAAAATCAGCAGTTTTCATTAGAAAATGGCAAGAAGAGCTTCAATCTAAAAAACGAGTTTTTAACCAAATTAGTAGGTCAAACCGAGATGAAAGTACAAAATTAAATAAGATTGCCGAAGAAATAAAAATGATTGAAGAGGTGCTTAAAGGTGAAGGTTAAAGAATTAGTTGAAAAATTTGAAAAATTTGCGCCACAATCCATAGCAATGGATGGTGATCCAATTGGGCTACAAATTGGATCTTTAAATAGTGACTTTCATAAGGTGCTAACTACTTTGGATGTTCGCCCAGAAGTTGTTGATGAAGCAATTAAAACCGGCGCAGATTTTATTTTTGCTCATCATCCGGTTATGTTTCATCCGGCCAAGAATTTAGATTTAAGTGTTCCTCAAAATGAAATGTACGCGAATATTATCCGTCACGGAATTACAGTTTATGCAGCCCACACAAATTTAGACTTTGCTGATAATGGGATGAATGACTGGTTAGCCCAATCTTTAAAATTAAAAGATATTTCGGGCTTGGTGCCAGGCTATAAAGAGCCAGTTTTTCGTTTAACGGTTCAAGTGCCTAATGTTTATGCGGCGGCCGTAAGAATGTCTTTAGTGGATGCTGGAGCTCAAGTTGATCGGCGAGAATTTACAGGATACACTTATCAGATTGATGGAACTGTTTACTTTATTCCCCAACCAGGAGCTGATCCAACGATTGGTCAAGCGGGCGAACCCAACGAAGTAGAGGATGCTCGTCTCGAATTTGAAGTTCCTCAAAGAAATATGGAACAAGTATTAAGCACCTTACAGGATGTTCACCCTCTTAATAAGCCTCTGTATAATGTCATAAAACTTGAAGATAAGTTTCATCAGTTTACCATGGGCAGAATTGGCTCACTGGAAAATTCTATGACTCTTAAAGAATTTGGTGAATTATGTAAGAAAGCCTTTAACGTTAAAGGTTTACGAATTGTTTCTCATAATTTGAATCAGAAAGTTCAAAAAGTTGCAATTTTAGGCGGAGATGGTGGAAAATTCTTCCCATTAGCTAAAAAACTGGGTGCCGACGTTTATGTCACTGGGGATGTTTACTATCATACGGGTCATGATATGCTTGCTGCTGGCCTGCCGGTAGTTGACCCTGGTCATAACATTGAAAAAATTTGCATTCCAAAACTTGCAGAAATGTTTACTAACTGGTCTCAAGACAATAATTGGGGAATTGAAGTAATTCAATCACAAATAAATACCGATCCCTTTACCTTTATCTGATTTTAGGAGGCAATAACATGGAAAAATATCCTGAGTTAATTCCCAATTTTTTAAAATTTGTTAAGATCAACACTCGCTCTGATCCGGATTCGACAACTGTTCCTTCATCGCCACGTGAAACAGTATTTTTGGATCAACTAAAAGATATTTTAACTGATCTTGGTTTATTAGATGTTCATAGTAATGAAAAAACCGCGTATGTATTTGCAACATTACCAGCAAACACTGAAAAGAAGGTTCCGGTTGTTGGTTTTATCTCTCACGTTGATACTGCGGATTTTAATTCTGAAAATGTTAACCCGCAGATTGTCAAAAATTATGATGGTAAATCGGTAATCAAACTTGATAAAGCTGGTCAATATACTTTGGACCCAAAGGTATTTCCAAATCTTAAGAATTATCAAGGGGATACTTTAATTACGACAGATGGACAGACATTACTTGGATCTGATGATAAATCCGGGGTAGCAGAAATTATTTCTGCTCTGAAATATTTGATTTATCACCCTGAAATAAAACATGGCACTCTAAAAGTTGGTTTTGGCCCAGATGAGGAAATTGGCACCGGAGCTAACCACTTTTATGTTAAAGATTTTGGCGCTGACTTTGCTTATACAGTTGATGGTGGTCCGTTGGGTGATTTGAACTATGAAACTTTTAATGCCGCTGCTGCTAAAGTTGATATAAAAGGTACAGATGTTCATCCTTCTGATGCTAAAGGGATTATGGTGAATGCAATTCAAGTTGCCATGGATTTTCATTCTCAACTGCCTGATTTTGAACGGCCGGAAAATACTTCTGATCGTCAAGGATTTTTCCATATTGACAGCTTTAAGGGGACGGTCGACCATGCAACAACATCTTATATTATTCGCGATCATGACCGGGATCGGTTTGAAGATAAGAAACGTCTGTTTAAGGGAATTGCGGCTGAAATGAATAAAAAATTTGGGCAAAAACGAATTTCGATCGATATGTATGATCAGTACTATAACATGGGCGAAATTGTAATGAAAAATCCTTCGGTCGTTGAGATAGCTGAAACCGCGATGCAGAATCTCAATATTAAGCCTCATGTTTTTGCGGTAAGAGGTGGGACTGATGGTTCAAAGATTTCATTTTTGGGCCTGCCGACACCAAATTTGTTTGCTGGCGGCGAAAATATGCACGGCCGGTTTGAATTTGTTTCGGAACAAACCATGCAAAAAGCTTGCGATGTAATTATTGAAATTGCCAAGCTTTACCAAGAAAAATAATTAAAGGTCAAAGAAGGTCAAACAATAGGCAGCAGGCAGATTATTTGTTAAAATAACAGACGTAGAGTGGTTTGAAATGAGGTATTTCGTTTCAAGCCTTTTTGGTATAAACAATAAACACACAATTAAGGTGATAAATAAATGAATCCTGATAACTTAACCGAGTCAGTTTCTCAAGCAATTTCGCAGGCTCAACAGATTGCTGTGACCCGCAAGCATCAAAATATTACGGTAGCTCATCTGTTTAAATTTTTGATTCAGCCCGGAGAACTAGCTCGTCAAATTTATTCTGATTTAGGACTTGATATCCCGGCTTTAAATCAAGAACTTGATAGAGAAATTGATTCAATTGCCAGCGTGGAGGGTCAAGATGTAAAGTATGGCCAGTCTCTTTCTGCCAACTTGTACTCTCTTCTTCAACAAGCTGAACAGGTTAAAAATCAACTTGGAGATTCTTATATTGCTGTTGATACTTTAACGATTGCATTAATGCAACTTCACGGTGATAAACTGACTGATTATTTGAAATCAAACGGAATTACAGAACAAAAAGTTAAAAACGTTGTTGATAAAATTCGTGGCGGTCAAAAAGTTGTTTCTAAGAATCAAGAAAATACTTTTCAAGCACTGGAAAAATATGGCCAAGATTTAGTAAAATTAGCTCGAGAAAATAAACTAGATCCAATTATTGGTCGAGATGAAGAAATTCTGGACGTGATTCGAATATTATCACGGAAAACCAAAAACAATCCAGTTTTAATTGGAAATGCTGGGGTTGGTAAAACAGCCGTTGTTGAAGGGTTGGCAAAACGGATTGCTTCAAACGATGTTCCGGATAACCTAAAAAACAAAACAATTTTTCAATTGGATATGGGTTCTTTAATTGCTGGAGCCAAATACCGTGGTGAATTTGAGGAACGGCTTCAGGCAGTTCTTAAAGAAGTGAAAAAGGCTGAAGGTCAAATCATCATGTTTATCGATGAAATCCATAACATCGTCGGAGCAGGTAAAGCTGAGGGCAGTATGGATGCTGGCAATATTTTAAAGCCAATGCTGGCCAGAGGTGAACTTCATTTGATTGGAGCCACCACAATTGATGAATATCGCAAATACATGGAAAAAGATAAGGCACTTGCCAGAAGATTCCAACGGGTGCTTATTAAAGAACCAAGTGTTGAAGATACAATTACAATTTTAAGAGGTTTAAGTGAAAGTCTGGAAATTCACCACGGAGTCAGAATTCATGATAATGCTCTGGTTTCTGCGGCTAAACTTTCCGACCGTTATATCACTGACAGAAATTTGCCCGATAAGGCCATCGATTTAGTTGATGAAGCCTCTGCAGAGATTCGCGTCGAAATGAATTCTAGCCCAACTGAGCTGGATCAGTCCAAACGCCAATTAATGAGACTTGAAGTTGAACAGACTGCTCTTCAACAGGAAACAGATGACGCTTCTAAAAAACGGCTTCATGATATGCAAAAAGAATTAGCAGACACCAAAGAAAAGGTCAATGCCCTTAACGCCAGGTGGAAACAAGAGAAAGATGCAATTAAAAAGATTTCTGATAAAAAAAGAGAGCTTGATCAGGCAAAAAATGATTTAAAGCATGCTGAGTCCACTTATGATTTAAATAAGGCGGCAGTTCTTCAGCACGGGACAATTCCTGGACTTGAAAAAGAAATCGCTCAACTTGAAAAAAATGATGAGCACAAAGATTGGTTGGTTAGTGAATCGGTTACCGCAAATGAAATTGCATCTGTTGTCAGCCGAGAAACTGGCATTCCAGTGACTAAATTGGTTGAAGGAGAAAGACAAAAGCTCCTTCACCTGGCAGATAACTTGCATAAGCGGGTAATTGGTCAAGATGAAGCGGTAACAGCTGTTTCCAATGCCGTTATTCGCTCGCGAGCAGGCTTGCAAGATCCAAGTAAGCCTTTGGGTTCTTTTCTGTTTTTGGGACCAACTGGAGTTGGTAAAACTGAATTAGCTAAGGCTTTGGCTGAAAACCTCTTTGATTCTGAAGATCACATGGTTCGAATCGATATGTCGGAATATATGGAAAAAGAATCAGTTTCAAGATTAGTTGGTGCGGCTCCTGGCTACGTTGGATATGAGGAAGGTGGCCAATTAACAGAGGCGGTCCGAAGAAATCCTTATACCATTGTTTTGTTTGATGAAATTGAAAAAGCTCATCCTGATGTCTTTAATATTTTACTTCAGGTACTGGATGATGGGCGCTTAACTGATAGTCAGGGAAGAACGATCGACTTTAAAAACACAATCTTAATTATGACTTCTAATTTGGGCTCCGATATTCTTCTTGAAGGTACTGACCAAAATGGAGTAATTTCAAACGAAGCCAGAAAAAAAGTGGACGCTTTGCTTAAAACCCACTTTAAGCCAGAATTTTTGAACCGGATTGATGATGTTATCGAATTTGCGCCGTTGACCAAAGAAAATATTGTCAAGATTGTTCAAAAACTTGTTGATATTCTTTCAAAAAGGACCCAGCAACAAGAGATTACTTTGGAAATTTCCGATGAAGCTAAAAAGTGGATTGCTGATAATGGATACGATCCTCAATTTGGTGCTAGACCACTTCAAAGATATATTACCAATGTGGTGGAGACTCCGCTTGCTAGAATGATTGTTGCCGGGAATGTTAAATCTAAAAGTGTTGTATACATTGATTTGCATGATGATAAGCTGACTTTTGAAACAAGGCCGGCAAAAACCAAAGTGACTAATTAAAATTAAAAAACACGGTTTAAGCTTAAAAAAAGAAACCAGAACAAATACCTTGTTCTGGTTTCTTTTAATTAATCTTCAAATAGAACTTTTTATTCAGTTTTCTTTGAGGTTCTGCTAAGGAAGTAGGCACCGTTTACACCAATCAAAGCGACGATGGCTGCTGTTAAACCAATCACACCTGGATTATATGGCATTACTTCCAAGGCTGAGCCAATGTACCCAATAATTTCACCATAAACAATTGCCCAAAATATAGCGACTATGTTTGCAGTAATAATTTTTCCCAAGACTGACACCTCGCAATCACAAGTATTCTATCATAAGTTTTTCAAAAAATAAATCGTAAAATCCCAGCAAGACCGTAATTTTAAATTTGGTATAATAATTTCTGAAAGAACAAGGAGGGTTCAACTTGGCTTATGTCCCATTACAGGTAATAAGTTCCTACAGCTTATTAAAAAGTCCTATTCAAATTGATGACTTGGTCACAACAGCAAAACAGCGGAATTATACTGCACTTGCTTTAACTGATATTAACGTCATGTATGGTGCCGTTGAATTTTATAATTCATGCCTGAAAAATGGAATCAAACCATTAATTGGACTGACGTTGGAACTGCCCGGGCTGGTCATCCAAGAAAAAAGTTTTCCCGTTGTGTTAATTGCCAAAAATAACGCTGGATATCATAACCTAATGAAGGTATCCTCTTTGAAAATGACTCAAAAATCATTTGATTGGGAAAATATTGCTAAACTTCTAAGGGATAATTTTGTGATTTTTCCTCCAGAAGGAGAAATTAAATCTTTGTTACTTCAGGGTAGGTCTGAGGACGTTTCCTTAATTGTCCAAAAATTTATTGAATTTCATCTGAATTATTCTGAAATTAAGTTTGGATTAGACTTTCACCAATCTTCAAGCTTAAATGATATGTTAACCAAAGTTGCTGCTGATAATCAGGTGGATGTCATTGCGTTAAGCCCTGTTCATTATCTTAATTCCAGTGATTATTTTGCTAAACAAGTGTTGAATTCTATTGATCAAGGTACCCAAATAGTGGATATCGCCAAGCAAAGAAGCCAAATCGGTAATTACTGGTTGGCTCCTCGAAAAGAAGTGGAACAGCAATACACAAGTCTTCATCTTCAAGCTGCTGTTAAAAATCTTGATAACTTGGTAAACCAAACAAGTGTAAAAATTAACAAACAAACTCCTGTTTTGCCGAAATTCAAGACGCCCGATAATATCAGTGCTGGGGAGTTTCTTCACCAGCTTTGTGAAAAGGGATTAAATCAAAGGTTGGAAGAGAACCATGTCTTAACAAAGCAACCTTATATAGAAAGATTACAGCGAGAACTCAAAGTCATTCATTCAATGGGCTTTGACGATTATTTTTTGATTGTATGGGATGTTATCAATTTTGCTCATACGCATAATATAATTACCGGACCAGGAAGAGGATCTGCTGCAGGTTCATTAGTTGCTTACGTTCTTTATATAACAGACGTTGATCCAATCAAATATGACCTTTTGTTTGAACGATTCTTGAATCCTGAAAGAGTTCAAATGCCCGATATTGATCTAGATATTCCGGATATTAAACGAGATCAAGTATTGGAATACGTTCATCAAAAGTATGGGCATCAGCGAGTCGCCCAGATTATCACTTTTGGAACTTTGGCTGCTAAACAATCAATTCGAGATGTAGGCCGAGTGTTTGGCCTTGACACAAGACAGCAAGATAAGTGGAGCAAAGCAATTCCAAATGCTTTTCACATAACTTTAAAAGAAGCATTTGAAAATTCTCAGCCACTCAAGAATTTAGTGGCCGATGGTTCTTTAAATCAAGCTTTATTTGAAACTGCTCGATCCTTGGAGGGATTACCCAGGCATTATTCTACTCATGCAGCTGGGTTGGTTTTAAGTGATCAGCCCATTGCTGAAACTGTTCCGGTACAAAACGGTAATGAGGGTCTTTTAATGACCCAATACTCTAAGGATTATGTTGAGTCGGTTGGTCTTTTAAAAATGGATTTCTTGGGCCTTCGAAACCTTTCAATTCTTGGAAATGCTTTAAGTGAAATAACCAGAGTCACTGGAAAACATTTAGAAATTTTGCGCATTCCCTTAAATGACAAATTAACAATGCAAATTTTTTCAAAGGCTAATACTAGTGGGGTCTTTCAGTTTGAATCAGCTGGTATTCGAAGCGTCTTAAGGCGACTTTCTCCTGCCAAGTTTGAGGATATTGCCTTAGTAAATGCACTTTATCGGCCCGGGCCAATGGAGAACATTGACGAGGTGATTCAACGAAAGCAAAATCCCTCTAAAATAAGTTATCCCGATGATTCTTTGAAACAAATTCTCCAGTCCACCTATGGAGTTATCGTTTACCAGGAACAAGTTATGCTTGTTGCTTCCACGCTTGCCGGGTTTTCTCTTGGCCAGGCGGATATTTTGCGCCGCGCAATGAGTAAGAAAAAGCTTAAAGTCATGGAACAGCTCAAAACTAAATTTATCCAAGGGGCCAAAAAACGTGGCCATTCCCGTGAAACTGCAGAAAATGTTTATCAGCTGATTGAAAAATTTGCTAATTATGGGTTCAATAAATCTCATGCCTATGCTTATAGCAAGATGGCATATGAATTGGCTTACTTAAAAGTCCATTTTCCTGGTGAATTTCACGTTGCCCTTCTTAACTCTGCAGGTTCAAATCCAGCTAAGATTAAGGAATATTTATTAGATGCCAAAGATATGGGAGTTAAGATAGTTGGCCCTAATCTCAATGAAAGCAAAGCAGAGTTTGTTTATCAAAATGATCGGATTTTATTTGGCTTTTCGTCCATAAAAGGCTTAAGAATTGAAATGGTAAATAATATTTTAAAATCTCGGATGGAAAAGGGGGCTTTTAAATCATTTAGAGACTTTTTGAGCCGCCTTGATCCCCGTTTTCGAAAGCCAGATCTTGTAGATGCTTTGATATATTCTGGAGCTTTGGATGTTTTTTCATATAATCGCGCAGAGCTAATTGCTGCTACTCCCGAATATATCAGTTCCATTGAACTTAGTGGCGGTTCCATGGAGTTATTTAAAGCCTTGGAGCCTAAAATAAAACATATGGATGAAATGCCTCTTCTTGATAAGCTTGCAAAAGAAAACGAATATTTAGGTGCCTACCTTTCAGGACATCCTACAGAAAGGTATCAAAAAGTACTAAAAGCATATCGGCCAAAAAGAACTGATGAGTTAACTGAGGGTATGACCAACGTTTATGTGATTTTGTATATTAGTCACGTGAAAATAATTCGTACCAAAACAGGAAAGCAGATGGCTTTTCTGGATGGCAATGACCAAGCCGGTCAATTATCAATTACCGTCTTCCCTCAACTTTTTGCCAAAATTCAATCTTGGTTAAAAAAAGATGTTGTTATTTTTGCAAACGGAAAAGTTGAAAAGCAAAATGATCTTAATTTAGTCGCTAATAATTTAGCTCCAGCAGACAATGTCGTTTCTAAATTGAAACGGAGTTCACTAAAGAGCGTAGAAGCCAAGAAATGGTATCTTAGAATTGATAGCGACCATGATACGACTAATTCCATGCAAAGGCTTAAAAAGCTGGCTGCCGTTCAAAGGGGTAGCTTCACAGTAATTGTCTACGAAACTAATACAGAAAAGAAAATTCGATTAGATAAAAATTTGTGGTTGCAAAGTAATGAAGCAGTCAAAGAAAAGTTAGTCGAAATTTTCGGTAAAAAAAATGTTGTATTTAAATAGGTCTAGGTTGTGTTTATCTTAACAAAGAAAGCGCTTTTTTGAATATTTTTTAAAAAAAGGGACGCTAAATCCTCTTAAAATACGCAGACAGGCGTTTGGAAAAGTGATAAAATAGCCGATGTAATCAAAGGGTAACACCAATTAATTTGTTGTTCGTCGGTTATTGGTATTGTCCAAAAATTAAAAGGAGAGATTTTTCTTATGAAGAAAACTAAGATCGTTAGTACATTAGGCCCAGCCAGTACCGACCTCGATACTATTAAGCAGTTAATTGAAGCAGGGGCTAATGTTTTCCGATTTAACTTTTCACATGGTGACCATCCTGAGCATCTTGACCGGATGGAAAAAGTCCACCAAGCAGAAAAAATTACTGGTACTACTGTAGGTATCATGCTTGATACTAAGGGTGCTGAAATTCGAACTACTGTTGAAAAAGATGGTAAGATTCCTTTCAAGACAGGTGACAAGTTCAGAATTTCTATGGATGCCAGTCTTGAAGGTACTAAAGACAAAGTTGCTGTTACTTATCCTGGACTTTATGACGATGTTCATGTTGGTGGCCATGTTCTTTTTGATGATGGTCATTTGGACACTGTAATTGATGAAAAGGATGACAAAAACAAGGAATTAGTTGTCACAGCACAAAATGATTCCGTTCTTGGTTCACGTAAAGGTGTTAACGCCCCAGGTGTATCAATTAATTTGCCAGGTATCACTGAAAAGGATTCTGACGATATTCGTTTTGGCTTGGATCACGACATTGATTTCATTTCTGCATCATTTGTTCGTAAACCACAAGATGTTTTGGACATTCGTGCTCTTCTTGAAGAAAAGCATATGGACCATGTTCAAATCTTTCCAAAGATTGAATCACAAGAAGGAATCAATAACTTTGATGACATCATCAAAGTCTCTGATGGCTTGATGGTTGCTCGTGGTGATATGGGTGTTGAAATTCCAGTTGAGAACGTTCCTTTGGTTCAAAAGACTTTGATTCGTAAGACCCGTGCTTTAGGCAAACCAGTTATTACTGCTACTGATATGCTTGATTCTATGCAGGAAAATCCAAGACCAACTCGTGCCGAAGCCTCTGATGTTGCTAACGCTGTCTTTGATGGTACTGATGCAACTATGCTTTCTGGTGAAAGTGCTAATGGTGAATACCCTGTTAAGTCTGTTCAAACCATGGCCCACATTGATGTTAAGGCTGAAAATGCCTTTCCACAATTTGGTACTCCAATTCCTGATTACGATCCATCTGATGTTACTGAAACCATTGGTGATTCAGTAAATAAGATTGCCAAGGATCTTAACATTCACACAATCGTTGCTGCTACTCGTTCAGGCTACACTGCTAGAATGATTTCTAAGTATCATCCAGATGCTGATATTTTGGCATTAACTTTTGATGACAGAACTCGTAGAGGACTCATGATTAACTGGGCCGTTCATCCAATTGTTATTGACGAAGTAAAGAGTACTGATGATATCTTTGAAATTGCTTCCAAGAAGGCCGTTGAAACTGGTCTTGCTAAGGAAGGCGATTTGAT
>DIDF01000042.1:3189-4632 GCA_002418005.1 Lactobacillaceae bacterium UBA5807 | reverse complement strand
CAGCAGGAGCCTTTCAGGCAGACCATTTCATGGAGAGTTCTCCCCGAACAGGGCAAGCGTCTCACGCTTGACCGAAGTTTTATTTTTCAGCCGTTTCTTGTCGGGCTTGCATTTTGGCACTTCCGCTTGTAGCAAGGGTTTCAGCCCAATATAATAACTAAAATTTATAAGGTTACTTTTCAAATGTGTTGATTATCCATTGCAGAGAAAAGAACACAATAAAAATGATAAGAATAGGAAGCAATCTAGCCAGCCAAATATTGATGTTTGGATCTTGTGACAGAGTATGATAGAGCCATTGGGTAATTAGAAAAGCGCTAAATCCGCTAACGATTGATTTGATGTTTTTATACATGTGATGTCTCCAATATATTCATACTAATATAGTGCCTATAATACCATTAAACAAAAAAAACAGCCCCCGTTATCTAGTGGATAGATAACGGGGGCTGTTTTCGTGATATTTTCTAGGGGCGATTATTATATTATAGACCCTAAATTTCAGAAAATGTCTTTGTCGTTTTCAACAGTCCAAAAATTTATTCTTCATCGAATGGGCCCTTACCAAGATAAGCACTTAACATCCATATTTTCTTGTCAATATCAGTCTTGAAACCGTTAATCATATCCTGTGTAGGTTGATCATTTTCTTCATCAGTGATTTCGATTGCTTTTTGAAATTGATCTCTAAGATATCTGAAATTATCTACTAAACGTTGCATTAATTCAGGTAGAGTGCATTGATCAAATTTGATTTTTTTATCTGGTAAACCCGTATGCTCGATAAATTCATGTGTTGTTGCAAATGGAGCACCATTTAAAGCAATCAAACGTTCAGCAACTTGATCTTCTTCGTCCGCAAAAGTTTCATTAAATTCGTCCATCTCTGGGTGTAAAGTAAAGAATTGTTTGCCACGCATATACCAGTGAGTCTGATGAACATTAGTTTGAACTTGTTCTAGGTCAGCTATTAGCTGGTTAAGCTGGGCCCGAGTTTTGGGGTAATCATATTTTTGATTCATGAGATAATCTCCTCCTAAATTAATTTTTATTACGCCATAACTGTAGTATGCTTTCACTGAAAAATCAAAGAATAACCACAATGTTTAGAAAAAATGTAAATTGAAAATTTAGGGAGTTAGAGAAAAATTGACGATGATCAATTATAAAAAAATACAAGCCGTTTATACTACACAGTAGAGAGGCAAGAAGGGAGATTTTTATGATGAAAAAAGCTGTTATCAATTTAGAGGAGTTAGCATGTCCGACTTGTATGCAAAAGATTGAAGCTGCCGCTGCTTCAGTTAAAGGAATTGATAAATCTAGTATTAAAGTAATGTTTAACGCTAGTAAATTAAAGGTTAACTTTAATGAAAAAGAGGTGACAATTGAAGGCATTGAAAAGGCTATTGAAGATATTGGATACCCAGTAATCAAAGCAAA
>DIDF01000042.1:0-2836 GCA_002418005.1 Lactobacillaceae bacterium UBA5807 | reverse complement strand
AATCCTGAAATGCAGAAATATATTTTAGCTCACAAAAAAGAGTTAACGGTGATTAATGGTTCTCTGCTTTTACTAGCCTTACTCGACCACTTTTTTCTAACACAGGGAAAAATAGTTCCCTTTGCACTAATACTTTCGGGGATCGTCGGAGTTTTACCGATTGCTATCCAAGCCTATCAATCTTTAAAGGTCAAAATAGTTAGTATTGATGTTTTAGTAACGATCGCAGTATTCGGTGCCTTTTTTGTTCAAAGTTATGAAGAAGCAGCTGTAGTGACGTTTCTCTTTTTAGCGGGACATTTTTTAGAGCAAGCTACACTTAGTAAAACACGTAAGGCAATTAAGGCTTTAACTGAAATGGCACCAGAGGTCAGTTTAAAGAAAAATCAAGCTGATCAATTTGAGGAAGTTCCGATCGACGAAGTTCATGAAGGAGATATCCTTTTAGTTAAAACTGGTGGAAAGGTTCCGGTTGACGGTAAAGTACTTACTGGCTCAGGATATGTTAATGAGGCTAGTATAACTGGCGAATCCAAGACGGCTAACAAACAAATAGGTTCGGCAGTCTATGCTGGCACTATCCTAGAAAATGGAACATTTCAACTACAGGCTGAGCGAGTTGGTGAAGACTCAGCCTTTGGTAAAATCATTGAATTAGTGGAGGAAGCACAAGATTCTAAGTCTAGTGCAGAACGTTTTATTGATAAGTTTTCAAAATACTATACGCCAGTAGTATTATTATTAGCGATCATTGTGGGACTAATCACTAAGGACATTGAGCTTGCCGTGACGGTCTTAGTTCTTGGTTGCCCAGGTGCTTTGGTTATTGGAATTCCTGTTTCAAACGTTGCTGGGATAGGAAATGGCGCCAAACATGGCATACTACTAAAAGGTAGTGAAACAATACAAGATTTTAGCGAAGTTGATACTATGGTTTTTGATAAAACTGGCACACTAACGGTTGGTGCTCCACGAGTGAATAAAGTTATTTCAAATCCTGAAATAAATGAGAACAAGGCTATTAGTACTTTAGTAAGTATAGAAGCTGAAAGTGATCATCCGTTAGCGCAAGCTGTAGTAAAGACCTACCCCGACACGCTAAAGTATCCGGTTACCCAGACACAGGTGATCAAGGGAGGCGGAATTACTGCAACTGTAAACGGGAATAAAGTTACTTTAGGTAATTTACAATTAATAAAAACTAACAAAATTAAACTAAGACCAGAAGAAATAGCACAAAGTAAGGGATTAGAAGCTGAAGGTAACTCTTTAATTTTCATGGCTATAAATAATCAGCTAGCGTTAATTTTAGGGATCAAAGATCAATTACGACCCAATGTAAAAAATGAATTAGCTAGTTTAAAAAAACTGGGAGTTAAAAATTTGGTACTCTTATCAGGAGATAACCAGGGAACAGTTGATCAAATTGCACAACAGTTAAGTTTAACTGAAGCTAAGGGAAATATGCTGCCTGAAGATAAGGCAATGTATATTAAAAAGTTGCAGGAAGAAGGAAAGAATGTAACCTTTGTTGGTGACGGAGTTAATGACAGCCCTTCGCTTGCTACAGCTAATACAGGGATAGCCATGGGCAATGGGACAGATGTCGCTATTGAAACATCAGACATTGTTTTACTAAATTCAGATTTTAGCCGCTTGGCTCCCGCACTTAGATTAGTCAAGTCTACTAGGCATAACATGTTGCAAAATATCGTTATTGCGGTAGGGGTAGTTCTCTTTTTATTAAGTAGTCTTTTATTTAGTAATTGGATCAACATGGGGATTGGAATGTTTGTCCATGAAGCAAGCATTATTGTGGTGATTCTAAATGCACTTCGCCTACTAAATCATCGTTTAAAGCGATAAAAAATGGACTGGTACAAAACTAATAATTTTTCCTATAAATACAAAAGTTGCATCATAATGAAATGAAAGAATCCCACTATGATGCAATTTTTATTTTTACAAAGCATTAAGATCATTGATCTGAATATTTCTGGCTGAAATGGACTTTATTACACCTTGTTTTTCTAGCTTATGAAAACCTCGAGTAATTGACTCCGGCGTTGTTCCTAAATAAGAAGCTAAATTCTTTCGTGTCATAGGTAATTCAACTCTAATGGGCTTATCTTTCTTATTTATGATAAGGCTTGATAAATAGGAAGTAATACGTTTAGTAATTGAAGAGTATGCCACAGTAGCTGTTTGTTTTTCAGAAACTTCCAAACGCTTCGACATTTGTTGTAAGAGGCTCAGACTAATCTCGGGATAGTCTAACAGAGCTTTTTTTAAATTTTCCCGTGTTAATTGACAAATTTCAGTATCTCTAAGGGCTTCTATTATATCGGTATGTCGTTGCTGTGGCTGAAAGATACTCCACTCACCAGTAAATTCTCCTGGGCCTAATAAACGTATTAATTGTTCTTCTCCAGTTTCTAGGATCTGATAATTTTTTAACTGTCCTTGATGTACGATATATAGAGTATCGTTTTGATTAGCGAAGCTGTATAGAAAATTTCCTTTGGATATTTTTCTGCTAGTGACTTTTTGAGATAGTTTGGTTAATTCGCTTTCGTCTAAAATGGCAAAAATTGGCACCAAAGCAATGCACTGTTTTTTTTCATTAGACTGCATATGCACTCACCTTCACTATTTTTTGATGTTTAATTTTTCTTGGAGATAGTTGCGAGATAAAACATTAATAATGTTATTTATAAATAATTATGTAGCCATTCTGGCATATTAGGATCATGGATGTAAGCTGATTCCTGAGACCACTTTTAAGATAGCGTATAATGAATAAATCGTCTCTCCAACGGAAGGAATTTTTACATGC
>DIDF01000005.1:6791-7391 GCA_002418005.1 Lactobacillaceae bacterium UBA5807 | reverse complement strand
TTTATTTTTGTCACCCGTATTCCCCATGGGAACGGGGATCCAATGAATATTTCAATCGACGGTTACGTTGGTTTTTCCCGAAAAAGACTAACTTTGACCAGATAACGACTGATGAAATCCTGGCAGCACTTGAGCTTATTAATCAACGACCATTAAAAATCCATCATCAACAGACTGCCATTGAAAGTTTCCGGGCTTGTTCGGATTAAACTTGTAATTTGCCTTATTAATAACATTATTATTTAATAACATAATCACTTCAGGAGATCTTGCGATGTTAAAAAATTTGCTGGCAGCAATTAAAGAAGAAAATTTAACAGAACAGCTTTACCACAGTTTAATTGGGGTGGAAATCGAAGAACATCGAGTCGATAAGAATGGCAAACTCAGTCAAACTGAATACCCAAAAGATTTGGCATCAAGAAGTTATCATCCATACTTGCAGACCGACTTTGCTGAGACTCAACATGAAATTATCTCAGATCCTAGTCCATATATTTCTGGAGTTTTGGACCAATTGGATAATCTTCAAACTGTTTTAAATCGGTCAATTCAAAAGGATGAATATATTTGGCCACTAAGCATGCCGCCAGCATTGTC
>DIDF01000005.1:0-6603 GCA_002418005.1 Lactobacillaceae bacterium UBA5807 | reverse complement strand
ACTGGTGTCCATATAAACTTCAGTATGCCAGAGCCTGTCATCAATCGGCTACATCGCCACTATAAAAGTCAGTATGCCAACTTAATCGAATTTAAAAATGATCTTTATTTTCAAATAGCCCAAAATTTTGTATTAAATCGTTGGTTAATTACTTATTTATTCGGTGCCAGCCCGATTGCTGAAAAAGGTTTCTTCAATGAGCAAACAGCCAAACAGTTTACCCACCCAGTTAGAAGCATTCGATCCGGGAAATATGGTTATAATAACTTCCCTCAAGACGGGGTTGGTCCAGAAGCTTACACCTCGATTGATGCTTATGTTTCAGAAATAAATCAGGCAATTCAAACAAAGAAACTTTATGGCTTAGCAGAATTTTATGGGCCAGTTCGACTACGTGGTCAGGATAATATTGAGGAATATAAGACCAACGGAATTCGTTATTTGGAATTTAGAACATTTGATAACACACCGTTCACACCAAACGGATTCAGTCGTCACGCGCTATACTTCCTTAAATTTTTCTTTATCTATCTCATGGTTTCAAGTGTTGACCAAACAGATATTAAAGATAAGCTTTTTCAGGCATTTGCCGACAATAATCGAGTGGCAGCAGAAGATCCCGTCTCCCCAACATTTAAACAGGATGCCGGCATAAAAATTTTTGAAAACTTAATTGATATGTCTGTTTCATTGAATGCTCACTCGGAGCAACTATCTGCTTTAGACGATTTTTCCGAGATTATCACTCACCCAGAAATTACTGCTTCAGCAATGCTTGAAGAAAAAATCAAAAATAATAGCCTAATGGACTATGGAATGCAAGTTTCAAAACGATGGAAACAAAATCGTTCTGACGAAAAAGCAATTTTGCCAACTTTAGAAAAATTGCCACTAAAGGCTCAAAAGTTAATTTACCGAGCAATCCAATTAGGTATTCGCTACTATGTTGTAAATGATGAGAACGGTTCTGCTTTAATTACTTTGACATTTAACAACGTCACCCAGGTGGTATTCTCCGATAAGATTAGCGATAAAAATCCAACTCAGATTTTATTGGAGATGTTTCCGGAGTTAAAAAGAATGTAATATAAATTAGCTAAATATGACAAAATTACTAAAAAGGCTAACCTCACAGTTGAGGTTAGCTTTTTAGTTAATAAATTTTTATCCCAATGGCAGCGAAATATCAAAAATTGTGCCTTTTGGTTTATTATCCTTGACATTAATCGTTCCCTTATGTTGTTTAACGATCCATTTAGCAATTGCCAAACCTAACCCATTGCCACCAGTTCCAGAATTTCGGGAGCGATCAGCTCGATAGAAACGCTCAAAAATCAATTTCTTATCCGCATCGGGGATTCCTTCGCCAGTATCTTTAAACTCAAGATTAAGTTTGTCTCTAACCCGGTTAGCAGTGACTTCTATTGATCCGCCCGCCGGGGTGTATTTAATCGCATTGTCTAAAATGATAATGACTAGCTGTCTAATCAAATCCGAGTCAAGTTTGCCATACCCATTAACGTTGATATTAAAACTCAATGTCTTTGACTGACTTGCGGCAATATCTTTATAAGGTGTCAAGATTTTTTCAAAATAAGTTTTTAATTGAATGTCCTGTTTTTGAATTTGAACGATATTCGCATCTGATCGAGCCAATATAAGCAAGCGATTGGTTAAGGTTTTTAGATGTTCTACTTCATCTAAGGTTGTGGATATTGGCCCGGCTTGATCCATGATTTTATCTTTTGGCTTGGTTAACAAATACTCCATTTGATTTTGGATTACTGTTAACGGCGTTTTGAGTTCATGAGCAGCATTCGCGCTAAAATCACGTTGTTGTTTCCAAGACCTTAGAATAGGTTTCATGCTTGATCTTGAAAGCATATAAGCAATCGCAATTGCTAAAATCCAGAAGATTATCAGAGTGATTGTCAAAGACTCTCTAAAGTTTTTAATTGCCATAAGGTCACTATCAATATTTTCCAAAATTAAAACATACCTTCCCGAATACATCGGGTTAGGATTTGACTTTGGAACTTTGATTAGCAATGTTCTAAAATAATGGCTCGTTGCTTGCTGTGAACCATTACTAGTGTACATTATCATCCCTTGAATCTTATTAAGACTGGCAGTATTAAGCTTCATATCTTCGAAAAGATCGTAAATACGTTCACCCAACATTTGGGTATTCATAATTTTTCCTTTACTGTTAAAAACAATAAAGTTTGTTCTAAATGGGGCTTCAGCACTTGGATTAGCAGGATTATAATTGCCGGGAACTTCAGGGGTGTCTTTGGATTGAAAACGAGGCTGATTTTGATTACTCAAAATTCTTTCTTTTTGAGCAACTATGCCACTATCAATATTTTGAGATATTGACCTGTCAAATAGAAAATAAACGACTGCACCCAATACAAAAAATAAAATTGTAAATCCAATTAATTCCCTAATGAAGAGTGAAATCTGCTGTCTATGCTGTGTATCAGGACTTCTGGTCATCGAATACCTCCGTGTCAAACATGTATCCAACATTTCTTAAGGTCTTGAGCGGCTTTTGGTCTAAAACCTTATTGACTTTTTTTCTAATATTACTCATATAAACTTCAACGACTGAAATAGCAGTATCTGAATCAAACCCCCACAGTCGATCAAAAATTTGGTTTTTGGTGATAATCGTATTGGGGTTTTGAAGGAAATAAAGCATTAAATCATACTCTTTGCCATTTAAATCTAATTCCACCCCATTAACAACTACTGAACGTTTATTCATATCAACTGAAAATGGTCCAACACTCAGAGAATTACTGCTTGCAAGATGCCCGCTTCGCTTTAATAGAGCTTGAACCCGCATTAAAAGCTCTTCTCTATGGAAAGGTTTGGTTAAATAATCATCTGCGCCCATCTGAAAGCCATGAATCTTGTCGTCCAAAGTATCTTTAGCAGTTAAAACCAACACGGGCATATCCAGATGCTTTTCTTGCCGCCAATACTTTAAAATGTCCCATCCATTGACCGAAGGAAGCATAATATCCAAAACAGCAATATCATAAATCCCTTCTTCGCCTAACATTTGGCCTTCAAAGCCATCCTCAGCAACAGTGGTTTCACCAATGTCCTGTAAAAATGTTTCCAAACTCTTGGCGAGGGCATCATCGTCTTCGACAATTAAGATTTTTAACCCTTTCATTTTATTTCCTCATTTCCAAATTCAAAAATGAATTTGCTGTTTATAAATTTATTCTTTTAATTAATTTTACCAAAAATAAAAAAACCAAACCACATTCACACGCAGTCCAGTCTATATTAAATCATATTTTCCTTAAACTTTACTTAAAATAGTGTCGAGCCAATTCCAAAGCACCATTTTCCATTAATAACTCGCCATACTCATCCAAAATTTCTTCTGTAACTGGAGTTTTTCGACCATATTCGTTAGCAATCGCAACCTCATCAGAAACTGTGAGATCTACAGGTTCGCTACTGAACAATTGAAGCTTGAGATAATACTTCTCGTTATACAAATATAAATCAGAAGTTCCATCTTCTAGCTTTAAAGCCTTTGACAAAGCGATGAATTGATCAAAAGTATCAAATTCTAGAATAACCGTTCGCTTTTGATGACCAAACTCATCATTCGTTTTATGATCATTTTGCGGGTCAGTTGATTGAGGGTGCTCATCAATGTACTTAGAAACGGGATCCCGTTTTTCATTTTCATTGTCAGAATCGCCCATCAAATTATGATTCAAATCCACATCCTTGCTGATAAACAGCTCAAGACCATTTTGGTTTGGAAGAACCTGGAAAGTTACAGCATCATTATTCTGAAATTGATGGTCTTTGTCCACTTCTTCAAGAATACTGTAGAAGAAGCTCTCGATTTGTTTGTGATTTCCAAGCAAATCTAGAACGGTAATCCCACGCTTGTCGAGATCATCATTTCCGATAAGAACTCGAATTGTATTCTCATTAATTCGTTCCATTTCCATTTTTCAGCCACCCCTTTCATATTACCCAGGGCCTATTGGTATTATTCATTGTATCATGTTTACCGGTCATGTAAATGATAAGTCTAAATACAAATTGACACAAGCACTTACAACTAATTTCTAAGCTTGATTCAACATTCTTTCAAGTTGCATTCTCCTAACTTCTTTAGGAAGAAATGTTCTGATTTCATCATCATGAAATCCAATTTCAATCCGTTTATCATCAACCAAAATTGGTTGTTTTAATAATTCAGGATGAGTTACTAAAAGGTCGATTACTTTACTTAAAGACATCCTGTTTATCTTATTTTTGAAATCTTTAAAAATGTGACATCTAGTAGAAATTAAATCCTCAGTGCCGTTTTCACAAAGTCGCAACAAAGCTTTGATTTCTTCTTTATCCAAAGGATCAGCATAAATATTTCTTTCCTTAAATTCTACTTGGTGGTTTTCTAACCAAATCTTGGCTCTTCTGCATGATGTACAACTGGTTGTCATAAAAAAATTCACTGTCATTTTAATTTCCTCCAAAATCAATTTCTTAACTTGAGATTAATTATATCGGAGAAGTTATCAAAAAACAGCAAATTCATAATTGTTTCTTATAAACACTATTAGTTATTCACAATTATAATTGAATTGACAAATGCTTACTTGCCAATAATATAGGCGTTTTTGCATCTAAAACACTAGTAGCCTCCTGTTTTAATTGATTCAAATCCCCATCTGCTGGAAGATGAGTGAGGAGCAGCTTTTTTACTCCGGCATCTTTGGCTAAAGTTGCTGATTCAGTTGAAGTCATATGCCATTTTGTGCCATCTTTGTCTGCAAAAAAGTTGGTATCGGCCATTAACAAATCAGCATTTTTACAAAATCCAGTTAGTTCCTTAAAGTAACGGGTGTCGGCAGTAAAAACAAGCACTTTACCCGTTTTTCTCTCAGTGATTCTTAATGCATAAGCAGTTACTAAGTGTTCAGTTTTAAAAAACCTAATGTCAAAGGGTCCAACGGCTAATTGTCTATTAGGATCATATGCCACTGCCTTAGTTGAGTTGGGCCAATCCAGTTCTGAAAAGTGCTCTGAATCGAAATCATGCCCATAAATTGGCAATATTTTTTGATCATATCTTTTTGTATGGAGCTGCCAATAATATTCAAGAACTCCTAAATCTGCGATATGGTCATTATGATAATGGGTTATTATTACAGAATCTAGTTTAAGTGGGTCAAAAATTTCTTCTAAACTCAATAAGGCCCCACTACCGCAATCAATCAACATATGGTAGTTATCTGCCCCTAATAGATAGGAGCTAGTTGCCATCCCGTGATCAGGATATCCACCAAGATATCCAATTACTGTTAATTTCAAAACTTACCCCTCCTGACTTTTGACTTTAGTATAGATAATAGGCATTTGAAAGTAAAACTTTGGACTAGGCCGAAAAAGCAAAGTATAATGGGTTTGAAAACGTTGGGAGGCGGAGTCAATGATAAGACATATTGCAATTACATTTGGTAGTGAAGATATTCTCAGACCAATAATCGATAAGTATCCGGATCGGGAACTCCAACTATATAAATTAAGTAGCACAGAGGCAAAAGAATTGATGTTGCTCGATTATTCTGGAATGGAGCCAATTTTTGAATCCCCGGTAACTTATGATGCTTTAGCTCATGCTGGAAATGACAATTGGACCGGGTTTGTTAACTTTGCAACTCTGAATTTAAATGAAGATCAGCAAAAGGTTTTTGATGCCCGAGTTAATAAATTAATGAGTGATATTTTACCAACTGGTATGAATTCAATTTATTCGCTGAATTATCACAATGATATTAATCAACGAATTTTACTAACTACTTGGGAATCCTATTCTAATTACGAGATTTGGCACAAGGATTCATTAGATTTAACTCCAAAGGGTTACCAAAGTTCTCCATCTTCTTATCATCATGAAGCCTCATATATCCCCGCATAATCAGTCAATTTAAAAATAAAAAGGCAACCTGACAAGGTTGCCTTTGTTTTTAGTTAAAAGTTAAATTTAACGAATCCTTATTTGGATGGACGGTTCGTACGAGACTCGAACTCGTGATCTCCTGCGTGACAGGCAGGCGTCCTAAACCAACTAGACCAACGAACCAATTGCGGGAGCTGGATTTGAACCAACGACCTTCGGGTTATGAGCCCGACGAGCTACCAGACTGCTCCATCCCGCGATAATATAAAATGACCCGTACGGGATTCGAACCCATGTTACCGCCGTGAAAGGGCGGTGTCTTAAACCACTTGACCAACGGGTCATGAACGGAGAAGGAGAGATTCGAACTCTCGCGCCGCTTACGCGACCTACACCCTTAGCAGGGGCGCCTCTTCAGCCACTTGAGTACTTCTCCAAAATATGGGCATAAATGGACTCGAACCATCGACCTCACGCTTATCAGGCGTGCGCTCTAACCAGCTGAGCTATACGCCCAATGCAAAACGCTTGAGAGTAGACCTCTCAAAACTAAACAAAGTTTCATCATGTGCAGTTTCCGTAATTTTCCTTAGAAAGGAGGTGATCCAGCCGCAGGTTCTCCTACGGCTACCTTGTTACGACTTCACCCCAATCAT